>JANMQV010000153.1:0-1883 GCA_031370645.1 Candidatus Eiseniibacteriota bacterium
GAGGAGACGGAGGCGGATTCGCCCGGCTTCGCTTCCGGTCCGATCCGCTTCATCGCGCCGCCCAGGACGCGCCGGACGTATTCGCCGAACGAATCGCGCAATTCGTCGGTGACGAAGTATTTGCGAATCGCGCCGACGCCCTCCGCCACGGCGCTCAGAACGGAAGGATCGGGATCGTCTCCGAATCCCGAGAGGAGCTTCGCGTATTCGTCGCCGCCGAGCGCGCCTCCGTGAAGAAGCGCGTAGGCGTTCAGGAGGTATCCGAATCGTTCGCGCGGGGTGAGGACATGCACCGCCTCTTTCGCCAACCGCGTCATCGCCTGCCCTTCGACTCGCCAGCGGTAGTAGCCAGACTGGTCGTCGTTCAACTCGATCCACGCCGGCGGCGCGTCGAGCCCTGGGAGTTTCACGGTTGTCTCCGGGCCGGTGAGAAGGAGTTGGTGACGCTGCACGCCATGCGGCGTCGGATAGCGCATGGAGATCGGGATCTGCCAGAGCCGCGCGACCGAGTCTTGGAGTCCGTACGTGAGGAAGCGTTGCTGGCGAACCATGAGGCGCCCGTCGCTCAAAAGTTCACCGCGGACGATCGGAATGCCGGGCTGGTTGAAGTACGTCCAGCCGAGCGCGCCTACATCCCGCCCCGAGGCTTTGGAGAGGGCGCGCCAGAGATCGGCTTGGTTTGCGCTTCCCCACTCGTGTTCCTTGAGGTACGCGAGGACGCCGCGGCGAAAGGTCTCGGGGCCGAGCCATGCCTCCACCATTTCGAGAACGCTCTGCCCCTTCTGATAGACGAGCGCGTCGACGGTGGAGAGGAGATTCGCGACGGTCGTCACCGGCTGCCGGATGGTGCGAGCGGTGAGCCGGGAGTCCTGCGTGTAGGCCTCCTCCGTGTCGGCGAGGCCCGCGACGTCGGTGTCGAGTTCGGGATAGACCTCCACCACGATCTTGTTGCCCATCCACTCCGCGAACGATTCGTTGAGCCAGAGATCGTCCCACCACTCCATGGTCACGAGATCTCCGAACCACATGTGCGACAGTTCGTGGGACGTGAATCGCGCGAGCGTTCGGCGCTGGGAGACGCTCATGCTCTTCGTGTCGAAGAGAAGATACTGGTCGGAGTACGTGATGGCGCCCGGGTTCTCCATCGCGCCGTAGATGTATTCGGGGACGGCGAGAAGATCGAGTTTGTCGAACGGATAGCGCCGTCCGAAATAGCGCTCCAGGCCCGCCAGGATCGGCGGGAGGATGTCGACGACGGGTCCGGTGAGACGGCTCTTCCCCTTCACGGTCACGATGCGGGTCGGGATGGAAGTCCCCGGCACCGGGGTGAATTCGAGGTGTCCGACCGCAATCGCAAGCAGATACGAAGGGAGCGGAGGCGTTTTTCGGAACTCGATGCGGCGTCGCACGCCCTTGGTTCGGTCGGTCGCGATCGGCGAGTTGGTGACGGCCTCCTGCCCCGCGGGGATGGTGAGCGTCATCTGATAGGGGATTTTCACCGAGGGTTCATCGAAGCAGGGGAACCCGGCTCGAGCGTCGCACGCTTCGAACTGCGTGAAGACGTACCAGTCGTCGGCCCACTTCATTCGGTAGATGGAGGCGGCGCGTTCGTCGAAGTCGTTCGTGAACGAGATCTCGAGGGTGTAGCGGCCGGCGGCGATCTGTTTGCCGTCCTGGCGCGCGGCTTTGACAAGTCCCTCTTCGTCCTCCTGGCCGGCGCGAAGCGCCACCGTCCGGCCCGCACCCCGCAGAGCGACCGAGCCGAGCGTCATTTTCTGAGCGTGAAAGGAAATGTCGGGGCGGGCGGACGAGACGGTGAGATCGATGCGTACCGAGCCGGAGTAGAGTTCCTTCGAGGGATCGAGATCGAGCGCGATCGATTG
>JANMQV010000192.1:0-2283 GCA_031370645.1 Candidatus Eiseniibacteriota bacterium
TAGGACGTGTTGTCGTCGTGCGGCGAGAAGGCCATCGATAGATTGATGAGGGCGAGCCGGTCGCTCACGATATAGAGGCCGAGCACGAAGGCCGTCGCGTAGTACCACGGCCGCGAATCCCCGAACACCGCCGTCGCAAGCCCGACGCAGAAGGCCACGGCCGCGATTACCGCCACCTTCGCGTATCCGAAGCGATCGCCGATCGCTCCGGCGAAGAGGCTCCCCACCATATTTCCCGCCATGCAGACCGCCGTGTAGATCGCGGAGTCTTTCGGCTCCAGCGTGAAGCGCTTCTCGGCCCAGATCGGGTAGAACGCGGTGAGCAACGGCCACCCCGCCGCGAGCATGATGATGGCGAGATAGGTGCGGATCCCACCGCGGTCGCTCAGAATTTCACGCGCATGGCGCACGATGCCCCGAAGCGGAGCCTCTTCCGCGGCGAGTTCTCCCGCCTCTTCCACGACCGGCGCGAAAAAGAGTCCCCCGATCGCCATGGCGGCGCCGGTGAGCGCGAATCCGATCCCGTAGTTCGCGGGAAAGGGCGCGCCGCCGCCGATGATCTTGCTCGCGACCCATCCCCCGACCGCGCTCATCAGGGTCTGGAAGAAGAAGATGATCCCAAAGGAGCGCGCGCGGAGTTCCGGCCGCGTCACCTTCCCGATGAAATTGATCCAGACCGGGAGCAGGACTCCCATCCACGTCCAGGAAAGTCCCCACCCGCCGATGAGCACCGCGATATCGACCGAGGCGGAGATTCGCGGCCCGTAGATAAACCACGCCGCCGTGAGGAGCCACGGTACGGCGGTCAACGCGTGCGCGACGATGACGAATCGCTTCCGATAGGCAAGTCGCCCCGTGAAATGAGCCGCAAAGATTCCCGGGATGCCGGTGGCGAGGAGGAAGAGGACGGGGAGAGCACCGACGGTCGTGTTGGACGCACCGAGGTGCGTCAAGAACACCGGGAGAATCGCGATGTTCGAAATGAGGGCGAGGCCGACACCCCAGAAGATCTCCACGCTGAAGATCCATGTGAGATTCTTCCAATGCCGGTCGAGGGGGAGGGCCATTCCGCCAGGCTAACAGGTCGGCCCGCGCGGGAGAATCGAGACCTTACGGCTTCTGCTTCCGGGCCTTCGCCGCCTTGATCTGTTCCCACCGTTCGAGCAGCGTCTTCTCCGCCCCTCGTGCCACGCCGCGCCAGTAGACCGGCGTCCCCATCTCGTCCGGGAAGTAGCGCTGGGCGTCGATCGCGTCGTCGAACTCGTGCGCGTATTGATATCCCTCGCCGTAGCCCAGTTCCTTCATCAGTTTTGTCGGAGCGTTTCGGATGTGAAGCGGCACGGGATAGGGCGCCTTCTCCAGCGCGTCTTTCGAGGCGGCTTGGTAGGCGAGATAGATCGAATTGCTTTTCGGCGCGAGCGCGAGGGTGACGACAAGCTGTGCCAGCGCCGTATTGCACTCGGGCATTCCAAGAAAGTGCACCGCATCCTTCGCGGCGATCGCGAGCCGGAGTGAGCCGGGATCGGCCAGCCCCACGTCCTCGGAAGCGAACCGGACGAGCCGGCGGACGACGAACATCGGATCCTCGCCCGCCTCGAGCATCCGCGCGAGCCAGTAGAGCCCCGCGTCGGGATCGCTCCCCCGGAGGCTTTTGTGGAGGGCAGAGACGATGTTGTAGTGCTCTTCCCCGACTCGGTCGTAGGGGAGCGATCGGCGCTGCGCCGCTTCGCGAACGTCGGCTTCCGTGAGCGTGGGCGGGGTGCGCCGCCGCGCCAAGCCCGCCGCGATATCGAGCGTCGTGAGCGCCACGCGTGCATCACCGCCCGCCAAAGAAGCGATGGTCCGCACCAGTTCCGGCATCGCGGTGAGTCCGCTCCCTCCGATTCCTCGCTCCGTGTCGGACAGCGCGCGATCGAGAATCCGCGCGATCGCCGTCTCGTCGAGGAGGTCGAGCACGATCACCTTCATCCGGGAGAGAAGCGCGTTGTTCACTTCGAACGAAGGGTTCTCGGTCGTGGCGCCGACCAGCACGATCGTCCCGTCCTCGACATGCGGGAGGAAGGCGTCCTGTTGGGCCTTGTTGAAGCGGTGGATCTCGTCCACGAAGAGAATGGTTGCCTGACCCGCGGCGGTGCGCGCCACGCGGGCGCGCTCGATCGTCTCGCGCACTTCCTTCACGCCGGAGGTGACCGCGCTGAAGGCTACGAAGTTGGCGCCGCCCACCTCGGCCAGGAGACGGGCCAGCGTCGTCTTTCCGCAGCCGGGCGGGCCCCAAAAGATGAG
>JANMQV010000196.1:0-2683 GCA_031370645.1 Candidatus Eiseniibacteriota bacterium
ATGCCCCTTCGGAGCGTCGATCCAAATCTCCTCCGGCTCCACCAAGGAAAGCCCGGAGAAGAAGTCGCGATTCGGATCCCAGAGATCCGTCTTCGCACCAGTCGCGCCGTCGAAGCGAGCGATCGTTCCGGCGTTCGTGAAGCTGTTCCAGATGATCGTAAGGTCGTCGGCATTCTTCCCGCGCGACATCACCATGACCTGAATCGCGCCCTTCGTAATGCGGCGCGTCGCCCCGCCCGCGGCGGGAACCGCGAAGAGATGCGTGGAACCCTGGTCCGACGCCGTGAAATAGACCGTCTTCCCGTCGCGTGACCAAACGGGTGCGGCACCTCCGTGCATGTCGTGAAGGTCGCCGATCGTCGCGTCCTCGGCCGTGCGGTCGAGATCGGGCGTCAGGTCGCACGGAGCGCCGTCCGCGACTGGTACGCTCCAGATATGGTGATTCCAGATTCCCCACCAGTCGTCGGCCCGATCGTGGCCGATGAAGGCGATCGCGGAGCCGTCCGGCGACCAGGAAGGGCCGTACGCCACGCCCGGGCCCGGAGTGAGATTCTTCGGCTCGCCGCCTGAGGCCGGCACCACGAACAGATCGCCGACTGTATACGCGCTGTACTCGGCGTCACCCTGGCGATTGGCGGTGAAGGCGATGAATTTGCCGTCGGGCGACCAGATGGCCGCGTCGTGATCGAAGTCCCCCGAGGTGACGGCGGAAACCGACCCGGAAGCGATGTCGAGCACGTGCACATGCGCGCGCGCCTGCGGAAGGAACCCATAGCCGTCATACTTGTAGGCCAGCCGCGTGATGTGGCGGAAGGACGGAGGAGGAATGTCCTTCCCCTCCTTCTTCGCCTCGGCCGCCTTCTTCGCCGCGACGGAGCCCGGCAGGTGGCCGAAGTCCGTGGAATTGAACGGCCGATGGATGAAGGCGAGTTTCAATCCGTCCGGCGACCACTGAAGACCGGAGATCTCGCCGTCCAGGTCGGTGAGACACTCGGCCTCGCCGCCGTCCAGCCGGAGCCGGAAGATCTGCGGGCGCTTCTCCTTCCGATTCGAGACGAATGCGATCGCTTTCCCGTCCGGGCTCCACGTCGGGCCGCCGTTCTTCTGCTCCCCATATGTGAGGCACCGCGGTGAACCGCCTTCAGCGGACTGGAGCCAGAGATGCGCGAAGTACTTGTCCTTCTCGGCGTCGATCGTCCGAACCGTCGCGACGATCCACTTCCCGTCGGGAGAGGGGACGGAACCGTCGAGGTATTGAATCGCGAGCAGATCTTCGGGTGTCACGGGGCGTCGCGTGGTCATGGCATGGGGCTCCTGGATCATTTCGTGGCGGCCCGAAAGCGCGCCATCTGTCCCTTGAGGTAGTTGTCGTCGGGCGCGAGCGCCAGCGCACGGCCCATGGTTTCGATTGCCTTTTCGCCTCGCCCCGACCGGAAGTAACATTCGGCCAACGTATCGAGGATGCCAGTGTCCTTCGGCGCGAGCGACACCGCCTGCTCCGCGGCCGCGACGGCTTCCGGCAGGTACATGTCGTTCGTGGCGCAGGTCCAGGCGAGACTGTTCAAGTTTTGCGGATCCTTCTCGCCGCGAGCGACCGCACGCTGGAGCGCCTCCCCGACGCGATTTCGCTCCACCGTCGCGAGCTCTTTGTTTCCCGCCTTCTCGGCGGCCGCTGCGAATCGGAGATGCGCCTCGGCTAGCCGACCCGTCTCGTGGATGAGATAGACGCGACGGATCTCACGGATGGGATCTTTCGCGTCTTCCACGCGGAGATCGACGTATCGCGTTCGGTACTCCGGATATTCATCGCTTGGACGGCCGATGATGAGCGCGGCCGATTGCATGCCGCGCTTGTCACCGCCCGCAGCCTGCCCCGCCTCGAGCGCCGACAGGAGCCGGTGTCCCAGATCGCCCTTCGTCTCGAGGAAGGCCCGCTCCATTCCGGCCACGACGGCCTCCCCGGCGAGAATGTTTCCCTGAATGGCGTAGCCGGGGCCGTCGCGATGCCCGGCCCAGGAAGAGCAATCACTCCCCGTAAAGGAGGCGCTTCGCCCCTTCACGTCGACCACGCCGAGTTGCCGGTGCGCGCTCCCCGTATCGGCGTCGAGCAGTGCCCGAAGCACGTCGGGGGCTTTCTCTCCGCGCCGGAGCCGTTCGAGGCCGAGCGGTCCGAACGACTCGTTCGTCGCCGCCTGCGTGGCAATTCCTCCCACGCCGGCTTCCACCCACGGCACGGCGCCGCCGACGCTGAAAGCGCGCGACTGGACGGCCACGCCGATCTCCTGCGTTACCGAGTCGTACGCAACGATCGAGAAGGTGGCGTGCGCGCGCGGCGCGAGCGCGAATCCGATGACGTGGAGCATCGCGGTGAGCGCCGCGACAAGGACCCAGAAACGCCCGCGCGGCGGAAGCCGACGGCCCAACAGCCGCCCATGCCGACGCCGGCGAATCAGATGAAGCATCAGCGTTCTCCGCGGTACTTCGCCAACTGGTCTTTCAAGTACTGGCTCTTCGGGTCGATCGTCACCGCGCGTGAGCCGGCCTCGATCGCCTTCACCGAGTTCCCACTCCTGTAATAGACCTCGGCGAGCGTGTCGAGGACGTCGACATTTCGCGGCTCCGATTGAACGGCCCGCTCCGCCGCCTTCGCCGCCTGCGGCAGGAAGATGTTGTTCGTGGCGCA
>JANMQV010000225.1:0-2866 GCA_031370645.1 Candidatus Eiseniibacteriota bacterium
AACACCATCCTCATGGCGCTCGGCTCGATCGAGTCCCGAGGCGACGATCCCGAGCTCGTCGCGCGCACCGCCAAGGTGATCCGCCGGCAGGGAGCGCGCATGACGCGGCTGCTGGAGGACCTGCTCGACGTCGCGCGAATCGATGGCAAGAGCATGGGCCTCGAGACCGGCACCGTGGACCTGCCCTCGCTCCTCGCGGAAGTCGCCGGCGACTTCGCGCACCGCGCCGATGCGGCCGGGGTGACTTTCGCCGTGAGCGCCTTGCCCGGACCCGCGATCGACGCGGACCGCCGCCGCCTGCTGCAGGCGCTGTCGAACCTGGTTTCCAATTCCCTGCGGTTCACGCCGCGGGGCGGAACGGTGAGGCTCGCGGCGGAAAGGATCGGCGATCGCGCGCGGTTGGAAGTCACCGACACCGGCTGCGGCATCGCCGATGGGGACGTGGGGAAGATCTTCGAGCCGTTCTGGCAGGGCTCCGAGGGCCGCACCGGCACCGGCCTCGGGCTCTATATCGTCCGCGGCATAGTCGAGCGCCATGGCGGGACGGTGCGCGTGCGAAGCGGGGTCGGCGCCGGGACCACGTTCGAAATCGAGATTCCCGTCACGGTCTCGGCCTAAGCCCGGGCGCTCCACGTCCAGTCGCGAATCTCCGGCAGGTCCTCCCCGTGGGCGAGGATGTAGCGCCGGTGCTCGAGGCGCTTCTCCTGCATCCTGGCCGTGAGCGTGCCGGCCACCGCGGACAACGAAGGCACGCGATGGGCCACGTCCATCACCAGCCTGAAGCGGTCGAGGTCGTTCAGCACCACCATGTCGAACGGCGTGGTGGTGGTGCCCTCCTCCTTGTAGCCCCGCACGTGCAGGTTCCCGTGGTTGCGGCGGCGGTAGGTGAGGCGGTGGATCAGCGTCGGATAGCCGTGGAAGGCGAAGACGATCGGCTTGTCGGCGGTGAAGAGAGCGTCGAAGTCATGGTCGGACAGACCGTGCGGATGCTCACGCGGAGGTTGGAGGGTCATCAGGTCAACGACATTCACGAAACGAATCCTCAAGTCAGAGCAATGCCGGCGGAGCAAGTCCACGGCGGCGAGCATTTCCAAAGTTGGCACGTCCCCGGCGCAGGCCATGACCACGTCCGGCTCGCCTTCCTGATCATTGCTGGCCCAGCTCCACCTGCCGATCCCGGCTCTGGTGTGCTCGATCGCCGCATTCATATCGAGATACTGGAGCGAGGGCTGCTTGCCCGCGACGATGACATTGACGTAGTTGCGGCTGCGCAGGCAGTGATCGGTCACGGATAGCAGTGTGTTGGCATCGGGCGGGAGATACACGCGCACAACTTCCGCCTTTTTGTTGACTACATGATCTATAAACCCTGGGTCTTGATGGCTGAAGCCGTTGTGGTCCTGCCGCCAGACGTGCGAGGTCAACAGATAGTTGAGCGAAGCAATCGGGCGACGCCAGGGTATGTGTCCGGTGGTCTTCAACCACTTGGCGTGCTGGTTGAACATCGAGTCCACGATGTGGATGAAGGCTTCATAGCAACTAAAGAATCCATGGCGGCCGGTCAAAAGGTAGCCTTCGAGCCAGCCCTGACACAGGTGCTCGCTCAGCACTTCCATCACTCGACCATCGGCCGAGACATGATCGTCGGTGGGCAGCGTGTGTCCGGTGAAGACCCGGTCCGTCGCCTCGAAGAGGGCGCCCAGACGGTTCGAGGCGGTTTCGTCCGGTCCCATCACCCGAAAGTTCCGACTCGGCGCGCTGAGTTTCATCACGTCGCGCAGGAAAAATCCCATTGCGCGCGTGGCTTCCGCCATCACCATTCCCGGCTTGGGAACATCGACCGCGTGTTTGCGGAAGTCGGGCATTTTCAGATCCTGGAGCAGCAGACCACCGTTGGCGTGCGGGTTCGCTCCCATGCGGCGTTCGCCCTTTGGCGCAAGTTCAGCCAGTTCCGCCCGCAGCCGTCCGTTCTCATCGAAGAGTTCGTCGGGGCGGTAACTGCGCATCCAGTCTTCCAACTGTTTCAGATGCTCGGGCCTGGTCGCGAGGTCGGTCAAGGGGACCTGGTGGGAGCGGAACGAGTCTTCCGCCGGCAAACCGTCCACGAACTTTGGCCCGGTCCAGCCCTTCGGCGAGCGCAGAACGATCATCGGCCACCTTGGGCGATGCGAGAAACCGTGGTCACGCGCCTCGCGCTGGATCGTTTGAATCTCGGCGAGGGCAGTATCAAGAGTGCCGGCCATGAGCTGATGCATCGTTTCGGGATCGTCGCCCGCGACGACGTACGGCTTGTGACCGTAGCCTTCGAGGAGGCTCACGAGTTCCCCTTCGTTTAGGCGAGCTAACACAGTGGAGTTGGCGATCTTGTAACCATTCAGGTGCAGGATGGGAAGGACGGCACCGTCATTCACCGGGTTCAGGAACTTGTTCGAGTGCCAACTCGCGGCAAGAGGTCCGGTCTCCGCCTCTCCGTCGCCGATGACGCACGCGGCCAGCAAACCGGGATTGTCGAACACCGCGCCGTAGGCATGCATCAACGAGTAACCCAATTCGCCGCCTTCGTTAATCGAACCGGGCGTCTCCGGGGAGGCATGGCTCGGAATGCCGCCGGGGAATGAGAACTGCCTGAAGAGCTTCCTTACTCCCTCTGCATCCTGTGAGATGTTGGGGTAGAGCTCGCTGTAGGTTCCTTCCAGATACGTGTTGGCGACCATGCCGGGGCCGCCATGCCCGGGGCCACAAACATAAATCACGTTGAGGTCGTTCTTCGTGATCAGACGGTTGAGGTGGACATAAATGAAGTTCAGCCCGGGCGTTGTCCCCCAGTGACCGAGCAGTCTGCGTTTGACGTGCTCGATCCCGAGCG
>JANMQV010000229.1:0-3922 GCA_031370645.1 Candidatus Eiseniibacteriota bacterium
CGGCCACGCGAAGCGCCCATGCGGCCGGGCGGTTCGGCAGATTGTCGAGCACGCCCGCGAGTGCCGTCTGCGCCTTGAAGAACGCGTTATCGACCGAGAACTGGAAGAAGGGGAGCTCGCGCTCCGGCTGGCCGTCGTCGAGGTAGCGCTTCACCGTCGCGGAGGCGACGTACATCCACGCGAGCGCGTCGGCGAGCCGCCCGCTGATCTTCTCTTTCCGCTTCAGCGTTCCGCCGTGCGTCGCCTGGGGGGCGTCGGAGACGCGCGCGACGGTGGCGCTCACCCGCGCGCGGCGGCGAATCGCGGCGCCGGCTGGGCCGCCGCCCGGCGCCGCGGCCACCGCACCCCCCGTGAGGGCATAGACGAGCGACCGGAAGGTGTTCGAAACCACCATGCCGATGTGCCCAAAGAAGGCCTGATCGAACGCGACCAAGTCGTTCGCCGCGATCGCCGCCATCTCCTTCTGCACCCACGGATGGCAACGGATGGCGCCCTGTCCGTAGATGATGAGCGTCCGCGTGAGGATGTTCGCCCCTTCCACCGTGATGCCGACCGGAACCGCCTGGTAGGCGCCGGCGAGGATGTTTCGCGGACCGCGCGAGATTCCCCCGCCTGCCTGCACGTCCATGGCGTCGTTCACCGTGGCGCGCATCGCCTCGGTCAGGTAGGCCTTCACGATCGCCGAGAGAACCGCGGGGCGCTCCCCGGCGTCGATCGCGCCGAGCGTGAGGCGGCGCGTGGCGTCCATCCAGTAGGCCGAGGCGCCGATCCGCGCGAGCGGCTCTTCGATTCCCTCGAAACGGCCGATCGGCATTCCGAACTGTTCCCGCACAGTCGCGTGAGCCGACGCGACGCGCGCGGCGAGTTGCGCCGAGCCGACCGCGAGCGACGGAAGCGCGATGCCGCGTCCTGCGGCGAGCGTCTCCATGAGCATGCGCCAGCCGGTGCCCGCGTTCTTCGGCCCACCGATGAGAACATCGATCGGCGCGAAGACGTCCGTGCCGAACGTCGGGCCGTTCAGGAACGGGACGCCGAGCGGATCGTGGCGAAGACCGACCTCCACGCCGGGGAGACTCGTCGGGAGGAGCGCGCAGGTGATGCCGAGCTCCTTCTTCCCGCCGAGGAGCCCGTCGGGATCGCGGAGCTTAAAGGCGAGGCCGAGCACCGTGGCGTACGGCGCGAGCGTGATGTAGCGCTTGGCCCACGTGAGGCGAATGCCGAGGACGTCTTTCCCCTCGAACATTCCCTTGCAGACGATGCCCTCGCTCTTCTGCGAGGTGGCGTCGCTCCCCGCTTCCGGCTCGGTGAGCGCGAACGCCGGGATCTCCTCGCCGCTCGCCAGACGCGGCAGGTAGTGGCGCTTCTGTTCGTCGGTGCCGTAGTGAAGAAGGAGTTCGGCCGGTCCGAGCGAGTTCGGCACCATGACGGTGACCGACGCCGTGACGCTCCGGCTCGAGATCTTCGTGATGATGGCGGAATGCGCGGCGGCGGTGAAGCCGAGTCCACCGTATTCCTTGGGAATGATGATGCCGAAGAAGCGCTCCTTTTTGAGGAAGGCCCACGCTTCCGGCGAGAGGTCGCCGAGGCGATTCACGTCCCACTCGTTGACGAGGCGGCAGAGCTCTTCCGTCGGTCCCGCGAGGAACGCTTTCTCCTCGTCGGTGAGCGGCTTCGGCTTGAATCCGAGGAGGCGCGACCAGTTCGGCGCGCCCGAGAAGAGCTCTGCGTCCCACCAGACCGTGCCCGCTTCGAGCGCGATTCGTTCGGTTTCG
This sequence comes from Candidatus Eiseniibacteriota bacterium, assembly GCA_031370645.1. Classification (GTDB taxonomy): domain Bacteria; phylum Eisenbacteria; class RBG-16-71-46; order SZUA-252; family SZUA-252; genus SZUA-252. The sequence continues at coordinate 1,773 of JANMQV010000229.1, forward strand.
CTCATGCGGGGAATGACGCCGGAGAGGACGGGCATGAGGAATCGGGTGATGAGGGCGCGGCGAATCGGGGGGATGAACAGCACGACCACCGCCACGATCAACAGAAACAGGAACGGCACGGATTCCCTCCTTGGGTTTGACGGTGGGGCGGGTCGCCCCCCAATATAGCGCAATCGTACGGCTGGCTCGCCCGACCGGAGCGATGTTTGGCTCCGGCTCCTCCGAGGGAATAGATCGTCCGGGAGAGGGGAACTCTTAACGGCGACAATGCTTTGGAGGATTTCCGACGCCGCCCGTGTCAGGCACCCTCAACCTGAATGATCGGCCCTGGAATGCCCGGGAGCGCATGGTTCGGAAGAAGTAGTGCGGTAGTGGGATATTCAGATCATGTTGAGGTCATTTTGCTTAGGTAAGTGGGAGTTGAAAGCAGATTTAAGCCTAATTTCGCCCCACTTGATCGTCGCAGGTGCTTCCGCTAAATGAGTTGAAACCAAGGATCTCGGGGAGTCCGTAAGAAGGGGGCTCCCCGCTCGGGGCGGAGAGCATGATCACTCGCCCGACAGGTATGACCCGTTTCAACGATCCATTCCGCTCGGGCATCTGACCCTTCGCGGCGTCCCCCACCACGTCACCCCGATCGGCTCGGTATCGAAGAAGGAGATAGGTTTGATGAACTCCTGTTTCACCCCGGCCCCGAACGCAGCTCGCCCCGGTCGCCGCCACGCATCGCTCGCGCTGGTTTTTCTCACGCTGCTCCTCGCGTTCGTGGCCGCGCCCGCCTTCGGGCTCGAAAATTTCTCGATCACCGATTCTGGCGCGCAGTACCCCGATTCCTCCGATGGCCGAAAGGCCGCCGACCCGAGCGTTCGCGCCTACGACGCCCGCTCTCAGGCAATCCAGATGGATGGCGTGCTGAACGATGCCGCCTGGCAGACGGCCGACGCGGGGCGCGGGTTCGGGCAGTGGGATCCCGATCGCGGCGCGCCCCCCGCGGAGCCGACGGTCTTCAAGGTCGCGTACGACGAAGACGCCGTCTACTTCGCGATCGCCTGCTACGAGACCGACGCGTCGAAAATCTCCGCGAAACTCTCGCGGCGCGATCGCTTCAGCAGTTCGGATATCGTGGCCGTCTACATCGATCCCTATCACGATCACACGACCGGCTACGCGTTCAAGGTGAACCCGCTGGGCGTCCAACAGGACGTCTACGTCTACAACGACGGCGAGATGGACACCGACTGGGACGCAGTCTGGGAAGCCGAGACGTCGCGCGACGACAAGGGGTGGTACGCGGAGATTCGCATCCCCTTCAGCGCCATCCGCTATCGCTCCGCGCCCGAAATGACATGGGGAATCAACGTCTGGCGTTTCATGCAGGGCCGCGGGCAGGACACGGCTTGGAAGACCTGGAGCCGCGACTTGAGCGGGTTTGTGAGCCGCTTCGGCACCGTGACCGGCATTCGCGGGATCCACGCGCCGCGCCAGTTGGAGTTCCTACCCTACGTCCTCCAGCGCGAGACCGATCCGTCGCTCGCGAGCAGTTCGTTCCAGAAGGACGAGTGGGACGGCTTCCAGAACGTCGGCGTCGACATGAAGTACGGGCTCACGTCGGACCTCACGCTGAACGCGACGCTCCAGCCCGACTTCGGCCAGGTGGAGGCCGATCCGGCCACGCTCAACCTCTCGCCGTTCGAAACGTTCTATGAAGAGAAGCGTCCCTTCTTCATCGAGGGGAGCCGCTTCTTCCAGATGTCGAATTTCAACACGTTCTACTCGCGTCGCATCGGCACGGGCGACGAGAACACACGGATCCGCTACGCCGCGAAATTGACCGGGAAGATGGTCGGCGGCGTCTCGGTGGCCGCGCTCGCCGCCTCCACCGACATCACGCAGTCGGGCCAGGCGCACAACATCTTCAAGAACGGCGAGCGGCTTTCCCGCTACGCGGTGACGCGCCTCGGCAAGGAGTTCAAGCAGGGGCGCTACCGCTTCAACGTCATGCAGACCGCGGCCTTCAACACGGCCGATCGGGAATCGCTTCTCGCTCACGGCCTCCCCGGATTCGACGCGGATCGTTACTCTCGCGAGGCGTTCACAACCGGGCTCGATTTCGATGTCTCGTCGAAGACGCGCGCCTGGAACGTGAACGG
>JANMQV010000230.1:0-4326 GCA_031370645.1 Candidatus Eiseniibacteriota bacterium
CCAACGGCACGGCGCGCCGCTACGTGAAGGCGCAGATGCATTTCATCGGCCGCGCGATGGTCGCGAAGGGCTGGCTCCCGCCCGAAGCGTTGCCGCCCGCGGATTCCTTGCGCGTGGAGCTGGCGGGCCCGGCGCGAGCGAGCTTCTTCCCGGACACGACACGTGCCGATGATCGAGACTCGGCGGGCGATTAGTGGAGGGGCAGCGGGCTTCCGGTTGTCCCTTCTCATAAATCCATCCACAGGTGGGCCCAAGATCGAGGGCGCTGCAGCACTCCATGCAGGAGTTACCACAATTTGAAACAACGACTCCGCCTCCTGCCTTCCGATGGTGTACCGGCAGCCTCTGAGTGACCCACAACCTTGCACGTACGTGTGCCTCCGCTTCGATTCCTCCGCTGGCTCGCGCTTGGCCCCGAGTATGCTAGGGACTGTTGTCACTACTCGTGCTCCCTATCGTGGGTTCGAGCCTACAACTGAACCGGCAAAATTTGCTGGAATGCAACTACGCTACAGCGGAGGTATCAGATGTCCGACATGAAGATGGAGTTGCAGCACCCCGTCATCACCAGTTCGTTCCGTGATCGCGAGTCCGCCGAACGTGCGTACAACGCCATCTCGGCGCGCGGCTACAAGAGCGACGACATCCATGTCGTCATGACGGACGACACGCGCAAGCATCTGTTCGCCAAGGACGAAGTACAGACCGAGATGGGCCACAAGGCGCTCAAGGGCGGTGGGGTCGGTGGCATGGTTGGCGGCGCGGTCGGTGCTACCGTGGTGGGCTTTGCCGCGGCTGCGGCTGCATTGACGATCCCGGGCCTCGGCCTGGTGATTGCCGGCCCGCTTGCAGGAGCAGTCGCGGGAGGAGCCGCCGGCGCGACGGCGGGAGGGCTCGTGGGCCTTCTCGTGGGGGCCGGTATCCCCGAGGAGCGCGCCAAGTTCTACGAGACCGATCTCAAGGAAGGCGGGATCGTCGTGGGAGTGAGGCCTCGACACGACGAGGATGCTCGGTACTTCGAAACCGAGTGGCAGCGCGAGCACGCCCGCGTGTAGATGGCTAACGACGCCGAGACGGGCGCCTGCTCTGGGGCGCCCGTCTCTCGGCTTGAAACCGCGCCGCGATCGCCGCGTAGTATCCGAACCATCCCGCTTGATGCGAGAATGGAGCGATATGGACGAACGAAACATACGCCGACTGCTCCGCCTCGCGGCGGCCGCGTGCGCTCTGTTGATTCCGGCTTTGACCGCCGGCTTCTCCCGCGCGGAGCCGCGCGCAGGTGTCGAGGACGCCCAGGGTCCATTCAGCCCCCGCTACAACACGGCATCCGCGATTGCGGACAGCACGTGGATGGACAAGGACGAGCGCCCCATTCCGCAGCCGCCCGACTGGGAACCCAGTTTCTACGGCCGCATGTTCCGTGTGAACGTGGCCGACCCGCTGTCGCATGTCTTCGACATCCCGGACAAGCTCCTGCTCGTAGCGAAGCCCTTCGGCGTCCACCGAAAGCGCGAAGCCGCTGACGTGAACGCGTTCGATGAGGTGCCCAACTCGACGTGGTTCACGAATCGCAACCACGCTCGCGCGGTGCCGGTGGCCGAGCTTCGCATGGGGCCGGACTCGACGCTCCTGCCCGAGAAGCCGTGGACGATCAAGCATGCCAAGCACGGCGGGGCGAGCGCCGGATTCCAGATCAAGGACGCCGCAGGCCGGAAGTGGCTCGTGAAGCTCGACTGGCACGGCTACCCGCAGGCCAGCTCGGGCGCCGATATGGTGGCCCGCACGCTGCTCCACGCCGCAGGCTACAGTGTGCCACACAACGAGCCGGTCCGGTTCGCGCGCGGCGACCTCACCATCGACAAGGACCTGGCGCGCGGCACGAAAGGCGAGCGACTCACGAGCGTCGATCTCGATTCGTTGCTCGCGAAGGGCGCCATCTTGCCTGACGGCTCGTACTCCGCGACCGCGAGCCTCTTCATCTCCGGCCACGTGCTCGGCTCGCCGAGCCTGAGTCGGCGGAGGCCCGGCGATCTGAACGACTGGTACTCCCACCCGAATCGTCGCGAGCTGCGCGGGCTCTACGTTCTTTGCTCCTGGATCGGGTTCTGGGACACCAAGGACGCGAATTTCCTGGATACGTTCGTCTCGACCGGCGACAGCCTAGGTCACGTCGAGCACTACATCCTGGATCCTGGCTCGTCCTTCGGCGCGGATGCCGACGGCGTGAAGCATCTCGAAGACAACTTCGAGAATGTGATCGACTTCGGGTGGACGGCGCGCCGTCTCCTGACTCTTGGATTCGTAGTCGAGCCATGGCGGCGGGCGCATCAGGACTCCGGGATACCGTCCGTCGGGAGGTTCGAGTCGGAGGTCTTCGATCCCGGAGCGTACGCGCCGGAGGAGCCGCAAACGGCATTCCGCGAGATGACCGAGGGCGATGCCTACTGGGGCGCGAAGATCGTGGCATCCTTCTTCGACGCCCAGATCGTCGCCGCCGTCGACGCGGCGCACTATGAGGACCCGCGCGCGCGTGAGTTCTTGGTTCGGAATCTGATCGTGCGCCGCGACAAGATCGCGCGGTACTGGTTCGGCCGTGTCGCGCCGCTGGATTTTTTCGCGATGCATAAGGATGAGCTTGGCTTCCATGATCTCGCCGTCGACATCGGCCTCTCGGCGGCGCGCGCGTACGACGTCGTCGTCGAAACGGAGGGAAATGGCACGCGGACGGTGAAGCGCGTCCACCTGACCAGCGCCAATTTCCCTCTTCAAAACCTCGGGAGCGGCAGTCAGCGGGCATCGCTCAAGGTCTCGATCGCGGGGAACAGAGCGAGACCGGCGCGCGTGGAGCTGACGCGGAAGGGCGCGGAATGGGCGGTCACACGCGTGCGACATGGGTAAGCGGGTCAAGCGCCGCGAAAACCCGTGCCGATCACGTATCGCGATCTTTCGGGTTCGCGTTCATACGCGGGACCATGGCGGCGAGAGCTGCTGGGGTTTTCGCGTGTGTGGGACCTAGTCCTCTCGAATGCGCGCCTTGCCGCGCGCCTCGAGAGCGCTATCTCGTACTGCCGCGGCGGCTAGGCCCGTTGGATCGCCTGGCGAGAGTCTGAGGAGCCTATCGGCGAAGCGCCCGGCCGGATCGGGGTAGCGCCAGCGCACGTTCCACGCCGTCAATTCCCGGAGCGCAGGTACGTCCGTCGAATCCACCCCGAACGCTCTGAGTGCCGCGCCATCAAAGTTGCGAGTCGACGGCTGCTGGGCAAGGACTGCCGGCAGATTGTCCAGCGCCCACTCACGCGTGGCGGGCGGAATTCCCAAAAGCAGTTTCTGCGCGTCCGCCTCGCGCCCTTCCGCCATCAAGAACATGACGGCCATCCTGTGATGGAAGCACTCGAGGCTTCGGTCGATTTCCGGCATCTCCACCAGGAGGCGAGCCGCGGTATCCGTCTCACCGCACGCCGCAAGACCCACGGCATACGTGCGGAGTGCCTGCTCCACCGTCGGATATGTCGGAGCACGGCCGCTGGCGCTGGTAGCTTGAAACGTTTTGGGATCGATCCGCACAATGTCCAGGTCTTGCGGCACTGCGAAAAGGAATTCCGGGGACTCCCCGGTTTTCCGGTTCTCGGGTTTCCTAATGACAAGCGTGGGATCCCGATACCAGTAGGACGGCATCTGGTAGTTGTAGATCTGGTGATAGACTCGGAGCCGCCCGTGTGCCCGAACGGAGATCAGTATTTGAGATCCGGAGGGGAATGTTGGCTGGAGTCGCAGCATTTCCTTCCATAGCTTAACGTGTGCTTGGCTACTGATTCGGAGATCGCTCTCCGTCAAGTACGCGGTCTTCATTTCGCTTGCTCTGCTCCAGAGTCCGAGCACGAAGAAGAGCGCCACGAAGGCAACCGCCACGCCCCTCCGTCTATTCGCCAGCCACGAGCCAAGAATCAAGCTCGTACCTAGGCCGGGGAAGGCCGCGTAGTACTGGGAGAATCCGAGAACCATGGCCGAGGTCAGGATCCAGGGCCCGATCGCGAGAAGGATTCCGACAGCCACAACCTTGGAACGTGTCCGCGCGGCTCCATTCGTCTCGCCCAGGAGATACCAGGCCCCCGCTGTCGCGCCGATGACCGTTGCGACGAGCACCGCGATCTCCCAAGGGGACCACGTCATGTCGAGTGCCCAGACACGAAGATTCAGAAGTTCCAGCACATACGTGCCCGCATGCTTGAAAGTCTCGACGATGCCTGCGAGCCCGACGTAGCCCGTCTTTCCGGACCTGAAACCACGCGCGATGAGAATTCTCACCGCAGGATGAATCGAGATCCA
>JANMQV010000080.1:0-8334 GCA_031370645.1 Candidatus Eiseniibacteriota bacterium
GGCGCATCGTCCCGCGACGCCACTCGGCATCGTGGAACTCCTGCGGCGCCATGCCGGGGATCTCTCCGGGAAGCATGCCGTCGTCGTCGGAAGAAGCCGCATTGTCGGCCGGCCGCTCTCGATCTTTCTGTCGGAGCGCTCGCGAGGGATGAACGCCACGGTGACGCTCTGCCATTCGGAAACGCGCGATCTGGCGTACTACACGAAGCAGGCCGATATCCTCATCGTGGCGATGGGGAAGCGCCGCGCCATCGGCGCCTCTGAAGTCCGTCCGGGCGCGATCGTGATCGACGTCGGCATTCATCCGATCGAGAATCCCGCCCCCGGCGGTCCGAAGTACGAAGGCGACGTCGATACCGCAGCCGTGAGGCGCGTCGCCTCCGCCATCACGCCGGTGCCGGGCGGCGTCGGTCCTTTGACGGTCGCCATGATCCTCTCCAACCTGACCGACGCCGCGGAACAAGCGGCGGGTTCTTCGGTGGGCGGATGACGCCGCGCGCGGTTGTGACCCCGCTGATTCGGGAACCGAGCGAGCCTCGAGTCTGGACTGTTTCCGAGGCGGTTCGCGCGCTCAACGCGGCGCTCGAGGACTCCATCCCGCATCTCGTCGTGCAAGGCGAAATCAGCGAATGGAAGCCGGCTCCGAGCGGGCACCTCTACTTCACGATCAAGGACGCCGAGGCGACGCTCCGGGTCATCCTCTGGAAGGGGCGCGTCCGCCGGGAGCACGAGTCGCTCCGAAACGGGATCACGGTCCAGGTGGAGGGACACTTCGACGTCTACGCGAAGAGCGGAAGCCTCTCGCTCGTCGCCGAACGCGTCACGCCGCTCGGCTACGGCGCGCTCCAGGCGCAGTTCGACGCGTTGAAACGGAAGCTGCAGACCGAGGGAGTTTTCGACGAAGCGCGGAAGCGTCCCTTGCCTCGCTATCCGACGCGCGTCGGGATCGTCACCTCGCCGACCGGTGCCGCCGTGGAGGACATGCTCCGCATTCTCCGCCAGCGCGCTCCCTACGTCGCCGTGACCCTGGTCCCGACCTTGGTGCAAGGAGAAGGCGCGGCGGCGAAAATCGCCGACGCCATTGCCCTCTTGAACGAGTGGGGTGGTGTCGACGTGATGATCGTGGGACGCGGGGGTGGTTCGGCGGAAGATCTCTGGGCGTTCAACGAAGAGGCGGTCGTCCGCGCCATCGCGGGCTCCCGCATTCCAGTCATCTCCGCGGTGGGGCACGAGGTGGACGTGACGCTTGCCGACTTCGCCGCCGATCAGCGGGCCGCGACACCCACGCATGCGGCGCAGCAGGTCGCGCCGAGCCTGGAGGAGGCGGCCGCCACGCTCGATGACTTGGCGAAGCACGCCCGGCACCGCCTGGAACGCGAAGTGCGCGAGGCGCGGACGAGGCTTCGCGGCATCGCAACCCACCACGCCATTCGCGAGCCGCTCCGGCGCGTCCGCGATTTCTATCTCCTGCTCGATCAGCGGGCGGAGTCGCTCCAGCGGGGACTCGGCGATTGGGTTGTGCGCCGCTCCCGCTCGGTGGATGGGCTCGCGGGAAGACTCCATGCGCATACGCCGAAGCGAACGCTCGACCGGGCGAACGACCGCGTGCAGACTCTCCTCCATCGGGCCGGGCGAGTGGCCCTGGAGCAGATCGCTCGCGGGCGCGCGGACGTTCGCGCTCGGGAAGCGCTGCTCCGTTCGTACGACTACCACGGGGTGCTCCGCCGCGGTTACGCGCTCGTCTGGGCGGCCGGCGGCGCGAATCTGATTCAAAGGGCGGAAGGTTTGAGACCCGACACGACGATCGAAGTGCAGTTCGACGACGCCCGGGCGGAAGCGCGCGTGACGCGCACGCCGCTCCCGGCGCGGGAGGAAGAGCGATGAAGCGGACAGCCCCTGGCGGAGCCGAGCCGGCAGCCGGCGCGGAAGAGACGAAGTCCTTCGAATCGATGATGGAGCGGCTCGAGGCGCTCGTGGAGAAACTCGAGGGCGGAAATCTCTCCCTCGAGGATTCGATCAAGTCGTTCGAAGAGGGAATGGGCCTCGTGAAGCAGTGCTCGTCGGTGCTCCAGGAAGCGGAGCAACGGATCCAGAAGTTGACCCGCGACGCCGAGGGAAAACCGGTCGTCGAAGGAGCCGCACGCCCGCGCCGGAGCGAGGAAGACGCCGAAGGTGAACTCCCGTTTTGAACGGACGCTCGAGCGTCTGGTCCCCCGCGTGGACCGGGCTCTCGACCGTCTCCTGCCCCCCGCGAGCGAGGAGCCTCGTCAACTGCACCGCGCCGTTCGCTATAGCGTCTTCGCGGGCGGAAAGCGGCTGAGACCGGCACTCTGCCTGTTGGCGTGCGACTCGGTCGGCGGGAAGATCGCCGACGCGTTGCCGTCGGCGGCCGCTCTCGAGATGATCCACACCTTCAGCCTCATTCACGACGACCTCCCCGGGATGGACGACGACGATTGGCGCCGGGGACGGCGCGCGAATCATATCGTCTTCGGCGAAGGGATGGCGATTCTCGCGGGAGACGCGCTTCTGAACCTCGCGTTCCAAACGCTCGCGCGGGCGCCGCTCGGCCGCCTGCGCGATCCGCGCGAACTTTGGAGCGTGGTCGCCGCGGCGACGGGCACGGACGGCATGATCGGCGGACAGGCGCTCGATCTCCTCTACGAGGGGAAGAAGGTCTCGTTCGCGAAGGTCCTGGCGATGCATCGGCGGAAGACAGGCGCGCTCCTCACGGGGTCGCTTCGCCTGGGCGCGCTGATCGGGGGCGCCTCACCGGCCCGCCTTCGGGCGTTCGAAGCCTTCGGCGCACGCATCGGAGCGGCGTTCCAGATCACGGACGATCTCTTGAATGTGCGCGCCACCCGGAAGCAGACGGGGAAGAGCGCTGCCGGCTCCGACCGCGCGAAGGGGAAGGCGACGGCCGCCTCGCGAGGTGGGATCGCGCGTTCCGAGAGACTGGTCGAGCGTCTCCTGGCGGAAGCGGCGGCCCTCGCCCCGAGGCTGGGGCGCCGGGAGGCGGAATTCGCCTCCCTCGCCGAGTTCCTGCTCCACCGGACGAGGTAAACGGATGGCCATGCACCTCGAGAGCAGCCCGCTCTTCCACGCACTCACCTGCGGGTTCCTCGTGCAGATGAGCAAGGTATTGACCTTCCTCGTGCGGGAGAAGAAAATCAACGTGAGGCGGTTTGTCGAGACCGGCGGCATGCCGAGCTCGCATGCCTCGTCCGTCATGGCGCTCAGCACCAGCGTCGGGCTGCGCGAAGGATTCGAATCGGTGCTCTTCGCGGTGACACTCTACTTCAGCCTCATCGTCATGTACGACGCCGCGGGCCTGAGGCGCGCCGCGGGACGCCAGGCAAGTCTTCTCAACCGGATCTTGAACGAGCACATCCAGCTTCCCGGAGCGCCGCACCACCAGCTCCGCGAGCTCCTGGGTCATACCCCGTTCGAGGTTCTTGTGGGTGCCTTGATCGGAATTCTCTATTCCATCGCGATCTACCGACCTCCGGGGGGACCGTGAGTCACGACCATCTGTCGCGAGTGCAGAGCCCCGCCGACCTGAAGAGGCTGGGGCCGGAAGCGCTTCCCGAACTCGCGTCGGAACTCCGCGAGCGAATCATTCAGGTCGTCTCGAAGAACGGCGGCCATTTGGCGCCGAGCCTCGGCGTCGTCGAACTGACGATCGCGCTCCACTACGTCTACGACACGCCGCGCGACATCCTCATCTGGGACGTCGGGCACCAAGCATATCCGCACAAAATCCTCACCGGCCGAAACGAGCGCTTCGAAACGATTCGCCAGGAGGGCGGACTCTCCGGCTTCCCGCGCCGCGTGGAGAGCGAATACGACCCCTTCGGCACCGCGCACGCTTCCACCTCCATTTCCGCCTCGCTCGGCTTCGCGCGGGCCCGGGATCTGAGAGGGGAGAAGCACCGCGTCGTCGCCGTCGTCGGGGACGGTGCGCTGACCGGGGGCATGGCGTACGAGGCCATGAATCAGGCTGGCGAACTTGGCACCGACATTCTCGTCGTGCTGAATGACAACGCGATGTCGATTTCGCCGAACGTCGGGTCGATCGCTCGCTACCTGACGAAGATCACCTCCACACCGGTCTATCGCCGCATGGAAGCCGACGTCTGGGATCTCCTCGGCAAACTGCCGGCCGGCGGGAAGGCCCGCTTGCTGGCGAGCCGCGTCAAGGAGGGGATGAAGAACCTCGTGGTGCCGACGCTTCTCTTCGAGGAACTCGGCTTCAAGTATTACGGGCCGATCGACGGGCACGACCTTCCGACGATGATCGAAGTGCTCCGCCAACTCCGCGAGATGAAGGGCCCCGTGCTCCTTCATGTGCTCACGCGGAAGGGGAAGGGGTACAAGTTCGCCGAGGACGACGCGCGGAAGTTCCACGGCCTCGGTGCGTTCGACAAACTGACCGGCGCCGTGGCGAAGAAGTCCGGGGGGGGCGCGCCCGCCTACACCGAGGTGTACGGCGACACGATCGTGGAGTTAGCGAAGAACGATCCAGCCATCGTCGCGATTTCAGCCGCCATGCCGGACGGCACCGGCCTCGCGAAATTCGCCGCGCAGTTTCCCGACCGCTTCTGCGACGCGGGAATCGCCGAGCAGCACGCGACCTGTTTCGCCGCCGGCCTGGCCGCGGCGGGGATGAAGCCGTTCGCGACCATTTACTCGACATTCTTGCAACGAGCCTACGACCAGATCGTGCATGACATCGTCATCCAGCGCCTCCCGGTCCGATTCGCGATGGACCGCGCGGGCCTCGTTGGCGAAGACGGCGCGACGCATCATGGTCTCTTCGACATCGCCTACCTTCGCTGCCTCCCGGGCATGGTGCTGATGGCCCCGAAGGACGAAAACGAGTTCCGCCACATGCTCGCTACCATGGCCGCTCACGACGAAGGGCCGATCGCCATCCGCTACCCGCGCGGCGCGGGAGTCGGTGTGCCGATGGACGAGAAGCCGACCCCGCTCCCGATCGGAAAGGGGGAACTCCTCCGGCCCGGGGAGGACCTTCTATTGGTAGCGTACGGCACGATGGTCGCAACGGCGCTGACGACCGCCGATGCCCTCGCGGCCCGCGGCATCCGCGCGGCCGTGATCAACGCGCGATTCGCGAAGCCGCTCGATGAGAAATTGCTGCTCGAGTGGGCTCGGCGCGTCCCGCGCGTCGCGACGCTCGAGGAGGGCGCGCTACTCGGCGGCTTCGGCGCCGGCGTGCTCGAACTTTTCGCGAAGCACGACATCCCCGGCCTTCGGACGCGCGCGTTTGGTGTGCCCGATCGCATCTTCGACCACGCCACCCGCGATTCGCTCCTCCGCGCCGCGGGGCTTCACCCCGACGTCATGGCGCCGGAGCTCGAACGCTGGCTGCGCGACGAGCCCCACACCACCCCGGAGCCGCTCACCCCGCTCGCGACGAAGGCATGACCCGTCCTCCCCGCCACCTCGGCATCGTGGGAAATCGGGGGAAGGAGGGGGTGCGCGCGCTGCTTCCGCCCCTGGTGCGCTGGATTCGCGGCCAGGGGTTGCACGTTTCGCTGGAGAAGCCGCTCGCCCGCGGGTTGAAGGGGGTGGGAGCGGGCGTCACGCTCGCGACGCTTCTCCGTCGATCCGATGCGCTGCTGGTGCTTGGCGGCGACGGGACGATGCTGCACGCGGCTCGCGAGGCGCGCGAAGGACTTCCGATTCTCGGCGTAAATCTTGGGAGCCTTGGATTCCTGGCCGAGACCGCGGTGGAGTCGCTCTACCCTGCGCTCGATCGGCTCTTCCGCGGACAATTCGGCGTGGAGCGAAGAATGATGGTCGAAGCCACCGTCCGCTCGGCTCGGGGCGTCCGGGTCTGGAGCGGGATCGGCTTGAACGACGCGGTGATTCATCCGCGCGATCGGTCGCGCGTCATCGCGCTCGAGATCCGGATCGGCTCGACACCGCTCGGCACGCTCGTGGCCGACGGCCTCATCGTGGCGACGCCGACCGGCTCGACCGCCTATTCGCTCTCCGCCGGCGGCCCCATCGTCCGCCCGACGATCGAAGCGCTCATCGCCACGCCGATCAGCCCCCACACGCTCACGTTTCGGCCGCTCCTCGTCGGGGCGAACGAATCGGTGCGCATCGTTCTCCGCGAGGGGCATCCGCGAGCCACGCTCACGCTCGACGGGCAGGTCACGCGACTCTTGAAGCCGGGCGAGGAGGTCGAGATCCGCCGCGCGAAGCGCCACGTCTCGCTCATCACGCTCCGCCCCGGATCGTTCTACGACGTCCTCCGCCGGAAGTTCGCGTGGGCCGAGCCCCCGCGCTCCGCGAGGCCGCGCGGGTAACCGTGCTCTCCTGGCTTTCGATTCAAGGTCTCGCCCTCGTCGATTCGCTCGAACTGGAATTCGCTCCGGGTCTCAATGTGCTGACCGGCGAGACCGGCGCGGGGAAGTCGATCGTTTTGGGATCGATCGGCCTCCTGCTTGGAGAGCGGGCCGACGCGGCCTGGCTACGCGCGGGAGCGGCGCGGGGATTCGTGGAGGGGACCTTTGACCTCTCCGCGCGGCCCGATCTGATCGAGGCGGTACGGGCGCTCGACGTCGAGCCAGAGGAGGATCGCGTCGTGGTCCGCCGCGAGATTCACGCCGACGGACGAAGCCGCGCGCTCGTGAACGGACGGACGACACTCCTCGGACCGCTCCGTGCGCTCGGGGAAGTGCTCGTCGATCTCCACGGACAGCACGAGCACCAACAACTGCTGCGCCCCGACCGGCAGGCCGACTTCTTCGACCTCTGGGCCGGCACGGCGGAAGAGCGGGACGCCTTGGAGCGCGAACGCGAGGGACTCCTCGAGTCGAGCCGCGCCCTCTCAGAAACACGAGCCCGCGCCGAATCGGATCGAGAGAACGAAGCGCGACTCCGCGAGGACGCGGAGGAGCTGAAGCGCGCGGCGTTGAAGGAGGACGAGGAAGAGCATCTGCGCCGAGAGCGGGATCGACTCCAGCACCGCGAGCGGCTCGTCGCCGGCGTCTCCGAGGCGGCCGACGCGATCCTCGACGACGAGCGTGGGGCGACGTCGGTTCTGAAGCGAACGGTTCGCGGACTCCAGCATGCCGCCGGAGTCGATGCGGGGCTCGCGCCGCTCCTCGAAGAGTCTCAGGCTTTGCTGCAGCAGGCCGCGGATCTGGGCGCGCGGATCGACCAGGAGAGGGAGCGCCTCCTGGAAGAGCCGCTCGATCTCGAGACGATCGAATCGCGCCTCGACCGGATCCACCGATTGAAGCGGAAGCATGGCGCCGACCTTCCTGGACTCATTGCACTGGCGGCAGAGTTGGAGTCGCGCCTGCGCGCTCTAGCGCCGAACGAAGATTCACTCCGGGACGCCGAGAGGGCGCACGCGAAGCGGCTCGAGGCCTTCCGGACTCGGCTCGAACAGCTCATCGATCGGCGAGCCGCGGGACGCGTGCCGTTCGCGAAAGAGGTCGGATCGCGGCTCGCGCGACTTGGATTCGGGAAGGCGGCACTCCACGTGGAGTTCGCCGATCGCTCGTCCGTTCGCGAAATGGCGTCGGAAGGGGACCGTGCCTTCGTTGACCCGCCTTCGATCCCCGGCCTACACTTCTCGTTCCAGCCGAACCCGGGAGAAACAGCGCGACCCATTCAGCGGATCGCCTCCGGGGGTGAATTATCGCGGGTGATGCTGGCGGTGAAGTCGCTCATGGCGGAGCGCGATCGCGTCTCCGTTCTCGTCTTCGATGAAGTCGACCAAGGAATCGGGGGAGCCGTGGCGGAGGAAGTGGGCCGGTTGTTGCGGGCGCTGGGCGAGAAACGCCAGGTCCTCTGCATCACGCATCTGCCGATGATCGCCGCGTTCGGCTCGCGCCATTTCGAGGTTTCGAAGGGCGTGGCGGCGGGCCGGACGACGACCGCGGTTCGCGCGCTCTCGGGCGGCGACCGCGAAGACGAGATCGCGCGGCTTCTGGCCGGCGCGCGCGCCACCGACACGACGCGCCGGCAGGCCCGAGAACTCCTGCGCGCCGCCGAGAGCGCTCCCGAACGCACTCCGATCTCGACGGTGTCCGCCCCGAAGCGCTCAGCTAGGGGACGAAAGGGCGCCGCGTAGTCGCGGCCGAGCCCACCCCCCACTCCCCACTCCATGATCACGCCGACGCTCGAAGAGTATCGCTCCCTCTCTCGCGAATCCAATCTGGTCCCGGTCATGCGCGAGGTGCTCGCCGACCACGACACGCCGGTTTCTGCCTTCGCGAAGCTGAACCGCGGCGACGCGGCGTTCCTGCTCGAGAGCCTCGAAGGAGGGGAAACGTGGGGACGCTACTCGAT
>JANMQV010000118.1:0-13383 GCA_031370645.1 Candidatus Eiseniibacteriota bacterium
TCCCACCACTCCTCGGCCCGCGCGGCGTTCCACGGTTCGTGGAGCGGAATCGAGTCGAGGCGCCGCGCCAACTCCACCGTGCTCGCCGGGCGATCCTCGGGCTTCTTCGCGAGGCAGGCGAGGATCACCCGATCGAGTTCAGGCGGGATTTCGAGTTCCGTGAGCGTCGAGGGCGGCGCCGGTTCAGCCTGGATGTGCAGCAGCATCATCTTCAGCGCGTTCTCCGCTTCGAAGACGAGCCGTCCCGTGAGGAGCCAGGTGGCGACGCAGCCGAGCGCGTAGATGTCGGCTCGCGCGTCGACTTCAGTTTCGCCGAGCGCCATCTCCGGGGCCATGAACGCGGGCGTTCCGGTCGTTACGTCGGGCGAGGTGAGAAGCGTCTGCTCCTGCGACGACGCGAGGTTCGTCTTCACCAAGCCGAAGTCGAGCACCTTCACGAAATCGACGCTCAGCCCGAGGCGGCAGGTGTGGATATTCGAGGGTTTGATGTCACGGTGCACCATTCCGCGAACGTGCGCCTCCCCGAGCGAGTGGCAGGCGTGTTTGATGAGATAGATCGTCCGGGCGGCCGAAATGGGGCCGAAGCGCCGCACCAGCGTTTCCAGGTCGACGCCATCGAGGAGTTCCATCACGTAGTAGAAGACGCCGTCGTCGGTGACGCCGAAGTCGTAGAGGCTGATCGTGTGAGGCGAGCGGAGCGAAGCCGCCGCCTGCGCCTCGCGACGAAAGCGCTGGATCGTCATCTCGGCCCCGCGATTCGTGCCGAGCGCCTCGGAGCGGATCAGTTTGATCGCCGCGGGGCGGGCAAGGAAACGGTGGCGCGCCCGGTAGACTTCCCCCATTCCCCCGCGGCCGATCATCTCTCCGAGTTGATAGGAGCCGAGCTCGCGCGCCTTCCGCACCTGGCGCCCCAACGTCGCGATGAGGTGCGAAGGAATCGCGGCGAGCGCCGCGCAGATATAGATCGGAAGGAAATGCCAGATGAGGACGAAGGGATCGGTAATGAACTGTTCGCCCCGTGCGCTGGCGAGGATGAGGAAGAGCGGATCCGTGGTCGCCGCCAGTAAGGCGGTGATCGTGGTGCTCCGCGGCGTGCTCGGGACGATCGACGGATAGACCAGAATGATGATGCAGAGCCAGGAGACGCCGACGGTCTCGATCTGGGGCTTCCAGTTGAAGAGCACCGACACCAGTGCTGCCGTCGCCACTTCGTAGACGAGTCCGATTCGAAGCAGCGTCTCGGGGCGGACGCGGTGCTTCCACGCGATGAGGAACATCACCGCTGAGATGCCGATTCCGGCGCCGGCTACCAGGTTCCCCGGCATCGGCCAGATCGAGTTGACCACCATCATGTCCATGTTCATGTGGTGGAGCAGATCGTGAACCCAGTTGTTCATCACGATCGCGATCACCCAGACCGAGGCGAAAACGATGGCCATGATGCCGAGCCGCTTGCACGACTGCTCCAGCACTTCCGCCGGAAGGCCGCGGGTGCCGAATCGCGTCGAGCTGGTCGGGGAGGGAGACGTGGTCGCGCGAAGGCTTGTCATCGGCCGGTCGGGATGGTGAACGTGGTCCGCCATGGCGGGATCATACCCCTTCAAGTTCCTCGAGTTTTCTCCAAAGACCGTCGACGTCTTTTCGAAGCGCCTCGTAACGGCCGAGGAGTTCTTTCGTACGGGCGCCGTCGGCATAGAGTGCGGGGTCGGCCAGGCTGGTTTCCACCTCTTTGAGTTCTCGCTCCCGCAGCTCCAGGTCTGCCTCCGCCTTCTCGCGCTCCCGGGCACGCTTCTTCGCCTCGTTCTTCACGGTGGGGGCGCGGCCGGACGTTGCCGGCTTCTTGGCAACGCGGCCGGTTCCGGGAGCCGCGACGACCGCCGCGGCAGGGGCAACGGGCGCCACGGCGGCACCCCCCGGCATTCCCTGCCGTTTCGTCGCTTCGGCCTTCGCTACCCGGGCCGATTCGTAGTCGTCGTAGCCGCCCGAATAGAGGACGACGCGCCCCTCCTCCACCGCGATGATCCGCGTGGCCAAGCTCGCCATGAGGGAGCGGTCGTGCGTGACGACGAGAACCGCGCCGGGGTATTGGCGAAGCGCTCCCTCCAGCACTTCCTTTCCGGCCAAGTCGAGATGATGCGTCGGCTCGTCGAGCAGGAGGATGTTCGCCGGCTCGAGAAGCATTCGCACGATCGCCACGCGCTGCCGCTCTCCGCCCGAGAGGATGCGGCACGACTTGTAGACGTCGTCGCCGAGGAAGAGAAAATTTCCGAGAAGCGCGCGGAGGGCCGATGTCGGCGTGCCGAAGGGGGCCACGTCCTCCACGGCCTGGAGAATCGTGAGGCTCGCGTCGAGTGTTTCCGCCGCATGCTGGGCGAAGTAGGCGAGCTTCGCCTGGGGATGGAGCTCCCGCTCCCCGCGCCGAGGGTCGAGCTGTCCCGCCAAGAGCCGCAAGAGGGTCGTCTTCCCCGCGCCGTTCGCGCCGACGATCGCGATCTTGTCGCCCCGCTCGATGACGACGTTCGCGTCGGTGAAGATGTCGCGCTTGTCGTAACCGAACGAGACGCCCTCAAGCCGCGTGAGCGTGCGACCGACGTGCGGCGGCGTCGGAAACGAAAAGGAGATGTGCCGGGCCTTCCGCGGCACGACGACGCGCTGGCGCTTCAAGCGATCGATCTGCTTCATCTTGCTCGCGGCCTGCGTCGCCTTCGTGTTCTTGGCGCCGAACCGCTCCACGAATCGGGAGAGCTGGGCGATCTTCTGATCGAGCTGCTCGTTTTGCGACTCGAGCGCCTCGCGCCGCCGCTGCCGCTCCTCGAGATAGTCGGTGAACGACATGACGAACTCGTTCAGTTCCGCGTGGTCGAGCTCCCGCACCTCGTCGGTGATCCGGTCGAGGAAGACCCGGTCGTGCGACACCACGATCAGCCCGCCATGGAACGTCTCGAGATATTCCTCCAGCCACTCCATGGCCGGCAGGTCGAGATGGTTCGTCGGCTCGTCCAGGAAGAGGAGCGTCGGGTCGGTGAGAAGGAGCGCCGCGAGCGCCACGCGCATCCGCCATCCGCCCGAGAAGGAGGCGAGCGGCCGGTCCTGGTCTTCCGTCGAGAAGCCAAGCCCCGCCAAAACGCGGCGCGCCTCCGGCACCAGCGTGTGCTCGTCCGACCGCTCGAGCGTGTGCTGGAGCTCCCCGGCCCGGTCGAGAAGGGCTTCCATTCGCGGATCCCCCGGATCGAGGGTCGGGATTTCCTGGTAGAGCGCGTCCAACTCCTCCCGCATCTCCATCAAGTGGCGGTGGGCTTCGAGGGCGCGGTCGAGCACCGTGCCCTCGAACTTCTCAGCCGCTTCCTGCGGGAGATACCCGATCCGGGTTCCGCGCGAGAGGACGCGCGTCCCCTTGTCGGGGCGAAGTTCCCCGAGGAGTACTTTCAAGAGCGTCGTCTTCCCCGCCCCGTTCGGACCGACCAAGGCGACGCGATCGCCGGGGCCGAGCGTCCAGGTAAGCCCTGTGAACAGGGCGCGTGTGCCGATGGAATAGGAGACGTCGTTCAGCCGGATCATGAGGGAGGGAGTGTACCGTTCATCCGCACTACCCTTCCACCGCTCCCTGTGGCATCCTCCCGCGGTTGCCCCGAAGGGGGTCCACGGACGGATCCAACGCCAGGAGGAACTCGATGATGCGACGGTTCACGACATTCCTGTTACTGCTGAGCGCTCTGATCATGATGGTCGGGTGCGGCGGCGATAAGGTGAAGTCGGTGCTTGCCGACGGAGAGACGAGGGCGAAGTTGATGGACGCCATTGCGGGCGACACTGCGGTCTCCGGCGAGGTGATCGACAAGCTGATGGGCGCCGAGGGAACACGGGAGCAATTGGTCGAGAAGATCCTCGGAAACGGCGACATGATGCAGGCACTGATGGGCCGAATGTCCAAGGATCAGACGATGGTGGACGGCATCATGAATCTCGCGGTGCAGGACAGCATGATGAAGAGTCACATGATGAGCGTGCTCCAGGGCATGCAGATGATGTCGAAGAAGTAGCGGTACCGACACCGATTGCGTCGAGGGAACGTCGGGGCCGTGGCGAAACGCCGCGGCCCCTTCTCGTTTCCGGCATCACGGCGTATTCTCGAACCGGAGCCGCGCGCAGGTTCTCCGCGACGCATCACCCGAGGCGGGAAGAACTCCCTGAGTGCCATGGAGGTGTCAACGATGCCAGAGCCGTCCGCCTTGCTGTTGATCATCATTGGACTTCTGGCCGGCGTCCTTTCGGGAATGTTCGGCATCGGAGGGGGCGTCGTCATCGTTCCGGCACTGATCTACGTCGCCGGCTTCAGGCAGCATATGGCGACGGGAACGAGCCTCGCCGTGCTCCTCCCGCCCATCGGAATCGCCGCTGCCTACGAATACCATCGCCACGGAAACGTGAATATCCGTGCCGCCGCCATCATCGCCGTCGCCGTGCTGGTGGGCGGATGGCTCGGCGCCGTCGTGGCAAACCGAATGGCCGGCCCGCAACTGCGGCTCGCCTTCGGGGTCTTCGTCGTGGGACTTGGAATCTATTTGATCTACGGGGCGATGCGCCGGCTAGGCTGGCTGTAGCCCATGCAGAACGTGGTCTCGCCCGCCAGGCTGTAACGTCATGCCGACCGAGTTCGACATGCGGATCAAAGTGGCCATCTACCGGCACTTCGCCGAGACGGGCCGCGGTCCCACGCCCGCCGAGGTGGCCGACCGCGCCGGCACCGATGCCGCGACGGTGCTCGATGCGTATCCGAGACTTCGGGCGCTCCGCGTCCTGCTGCTCGAAGCCGACGGAGTCTCAATCCGGATGGCGCCGCCTTTCTCCGGCGTCCCGACGCAACATGTCGTCGTCGCGGACGGGATCCGCTACTTCGCGAACTGCGCGTGGGACTCGTTCGGAATTCCGGCCGCGCTTCACCGGCCGGCGGAAGTGCATTCGCGGTGCGAGCAGAGCGGCGAGCCGCTTCATCTCACGATCGGCCCGGACGGACCGGGGCCATCGGATTGGATCTATCACTGCCTTGTGCCCGCTTCCCACTGGTGGGACGACATCGGCTTTACCTGAAGCACGATGCTCTTCTTCCGGTCGGAAGAACGGGTCCGCGCGTGGTGCGTGGCGCACGACTATCCGCTGCGGCCGCTCGTCACGATCGAGCAGCTCTGGAATCTCTCCACAACGTGGTACGCCACGCGATTGCAGGAGAATTCCCGTCGCCCCCAGCCGAACGAGATGCGGGCAATCTTCGCGGGCTTGGGATTGACGGGAGATTTCTGGGATCCGGAGTCGGATCGGTTCGGGTAACGTCGGCGGGAGAATCGTGGTACGGTTTTCGGAGTGCACGTTGTCCTCAACGCCCAAAAACCATGCGAGGTGCCCATGAAACCGGTTCAAATCGTCGGCCTGATCCTGATCATCGCCGGTATCTTCGTCCTCTGGAAGCACCCCACGTACGCGACGAAGAAGAACGTCATCGAACTCGGCGATCTCAAGGCGACCGTCGATGAACGCGAAGCGGTGCCGGGCTGGCTCGGCGCCG
This sequence comes from Candidatus Eiseniibacteriota bacterium, assembly GCA_031370645.1. Taxonomy (GTDB): domain Bacteria; phylum Eisenbacteria; class RBG-16-71-46; order SZUA-252; family SZUA-252; genus SZUA-252. The sequence goes on from JANMQV010000118.1 coordinate 5,561, forward strand.
TGAGCATCGGCGCGGGAGTGATCTTGCTGTTCGCCGGGAGTCGGAAGTCCTAGTCGACCTGAGAACGCGATGACGCCGACGGAATTCGCCCAATGGAGACCGCATCCCTGGCACGGTCTCGAGACCGGAAGGGAACCGCCGCTACAGGTGAACGCGTACATCGAGATCACGCCGTTCGATCTTATCAAGTACGAGCTCGACAAGCCGACCGGCTACCTCCGCGTCGACCGGCCGCAGCGGACGTCATCCCAGCCACCCGCGCTCTACGGGTTCATTCCCCGCACCTACTGCGGGCAAGAAATCGCGGCGCTCTGCCCCGGGGCCGATCACGGCGACGGCGACCCGCTCGACATCTGCGTTTTGAGCGAACGGCCGATCGCGCGCTCCGAGGTGATCATACCGTCCCGCGTCGTCGGAGGGATCCAGTTGCTTGATCGGGGCGAGGCCGACGACAAGATCCTCGCGGTCTTGGAAGGCGACTTCATGTGGAGCGGGGCTTCCGACATCACCAACCTACCCGACATTCTCGTGGAGCGGCTGGTCCACTACTTCTCTACGTACAAGCTCGTGCCGCATGCCGACGTGCAGATCGTGGTCCAGAAGACCTACGGCGTGGACCACGCGTCGCGCGTGGTGAAGGCCGCGATGGAGGACTACCGTACGCTTGTCGCCAACGCGCCGTCCCGCTGAACTCGCGGGAAGTCTAGGCTCTCCCCCGCGCGCCCGAGGCTCTCTGCGATCGCCGCATCGCGTCCGGCACCTCGGCGCTCGTCAGCCTACCCAAACCGTCTTCACGTTCACGAACTCACGGATTCCGAACGCCGCCAGTTCACGTCCGTAGCCCGATTCCTTCACGCCGCCGAACGGCAACCGTGGGTCGGAGCGGACGAGGCCGTTCACGAAGCAGGCTCCCGCGTCGAACTCCGTCGCGGCAATCCGCTCCCCGCGCGCCACGTCGCGCGTGAAGACCGCGGCGCCGAGACCGAACGGCGTGTCGTTGGCGAAGCGGATCGCCTCCGCTTCGTCGCGCGCCGCGATCACCGCGGCCACGGGCCCAAACGTCTCCTCGCCGAAGACCGGCATGCCGGGGAGAACCTGGTCGAGCACCGTCGGCGGATAGAATGCGCCCGGCCCGTCGGGAACCCGCCCTCCCAACAATACGCGCGCGCCACGAGCGACGCTCGCCTGCACCTGCCGGTGAAGCTCGTCGCGAAGATCCAATCGGGCCATGGGACCGAGGTCGGGAGCCGCAGCGCCTTCCGCGAGCGGATTCCCCCATCGCTTCGCGCGCATGGCGGCGACGAATCGCTCGGTGAACGCCTCGCGAATCGGCTCGACCGCGATGAAGCGCTTCGCCGCGATGCACGACTGGCCGGCGTTGATCAACCGCGAGGCGGCGCAGGTGATCGCGGCCGCGTCGAGATCGGCATCTTCGAGAATGACGTAGGGGTCGCTCCCTCCCAACTCGAGCACCGTTTTCTTCAGCACGGCGCCCGCCGCGGCCGCCACCGCGCGTCCCGCCGGCGCGCTCCCGGTCAGCGTGACGGCGCGAATCTGCGGCATGGCGATGATCGGCTCCACAGCGGAACCGGGAACGAGGAGCGTCGTGAAGAGTCCGTCGGGAAGCCCCGCCTCGCGGAAGATCGCCTCGATGGCGAGCGAGCAGCCCGAGACGTTCGAGGCGTGCTTCAGCACGCAGGCGTTCCCCGCCATGAGCGCCGGGGCCGCGAAGCGAAAAACTTGCCAGAACGGAAAATTCCACGGCATCACGGCGAGCACGACGCCGAGCGGTTGAAACGAGACGTAGGAGCGCGTCGCGTCCGAAGGCGCCTCCTGCGGCGACAACATCCACGCCGCATGTTCGGCGAAGAATTCGCAGGTCCACGCGCACTTCTCCGACTCGGCGCGCCCTTGCGCGACCGGTTTTCCCATCTCCCGCGCCATCATGATCGCGTCGTCCGCCGCCCGCTCGCGAAGCCGCGCGGCGACGCGCCGCAACACGACGGCGCGCGTCTCGATTGGTTCCCGCCGCCACGAATGGTACGCGCGCTCGGCTTGATCCAACGCGACACCGATGGCTGCCGGCTTCGCTTCCGGATAGTCGCGGATCGTCTCGCCCGTTGTCGGATCGATCGATCGAAGCATCCAAACCCTCCGAACGGTTCCTGGTTGCAGCCGCCGGCGACGGCCGGAAACCTCCCGGAACCCCTGAAATCACAAGCGACTAATCCTGATGAACCGCGGGCCGAACCGTGGCAGAATGAGTCCCCCGCGCTCCGGATGCAAGCCCTCCAGGAGACCCACATGGGTTTCCGTGACGGACCGCTCCGATGGCACGGGTTTCGCTTGTAACCCATTGAATTCGAGCGAGCTAGGGAGTTGAGTTACGGGAGTTCCGCCCCCGCGGCTCCCGCCAAGGGACCAGACGAACCGATGAACGACCCAGCCAAATCCCCAAATCCAATGAGCCTTCCGTTCGTGGAAGCGCTCTACGCCGATTTCCTGCGCGACCCGAGCTCCGTGTCGGCCGAGTGGCGGCGCGAGTTCGAAGGCATGAAGGAGGCGAACGGTTTTGCCGCCCGCCCCCAACTCGAGCCGTCCTTCCCGCGGCGCGCGCTCTACGGCAGTGCGGGTTCCCGCGGGCGAAACGGATCGAGCGTGAATTCGGTCCTCGATCTCGACGGAACCGGCGACGCGCAACCGACGGCGCCCAAGTCGGACGAGAACGGCGCGCGGCTTGCGGGCGGTGCGGTTTCGGTCTCGCGATCGGGAACCGGCGCTCGGGTGGCGGGGGTATCGGGCATCGGCAACATCACCACACCGGGTGCCTTTTCGCTCATCCAGACCTATCGCGCGCGCGGACATCAAGCCGCCACCATCGATCCGCTCGGCACGGCGCGGCCGGCCCCTTCGGACCTCGATCCTGCCTTCCACGGTTTTTCCGCGGCGGATCTCGACCGTCCGGTCGACGTGGAATTCGCCGGCGTGCGCGGCGGAACCTTGCGCGATCTCTTGTCGCGCCTTCGCGCCACCTATTGCGGCACGATCGGCTGGCAGTATCGCCACATTCACGATCCGCTCGTCCTCGCCTGGATTCAGGAACGGATCGAGCAGCCGCAGTACCGGAAGGAACTGACCGCCGAGGAGCGGCGCCGAATTCTCCAGCGCCTCACGGCGGCCGCCGTCTTCGAGGAGTTCATTCAGAAGAAGTACATCGGCTCGAAGTCGTTCTCCGTGGAAGGGTGCGAGGCGCTGATTCCGCTCCTCGACGAAGCGATCGACCTAGCCGATCAGGGCGGCGTGAGCGAGATCGTCATGGGCATGGCGCATCGCGGCCGGCTGAACGTCCTCTCGAACATTCTCGGGAAGCCGGCGCGGCGCATCTTCCACGAGTTCAACGACTCCGATCCCGAGATGTGGATCGGGCGCGGCGACGTGAAATACCACCTCGGCTATTCGTCCGACCGCACGATGCCGTCGGGCCGCACGCTCCACCTGTCGCTCTGTTTCAATCCGAGCCATTTGGAGTTTGTGAACCCCGTGGCTCAGGGGCGCATGCGGGCGAAGCAGGACCGCGTGAACGACGAGAAGCGCGAGCGAGGTGCTGTGATCCTGATCCACGGCGACGCCGCCTTCGCCGGCGAGGGCGTGGTGCAGGAGACGCTCAACCTGAGCCAACTGCCGGCGTACCACACCGGCGGCACACTCCACGTCATCGTGAACAATCAGATCGGGTTCACCACGATGCCGGAAGAGGGGCGCTCGAGCCCCTACGCTTCGGACGTCGCGCGGCTGCTCCAGTCGCCTATCTTCCACGTGAACGGCGAGGAGCCGGAGGCGGTCGCTCGTGTCGTTCGGATCGCGATGGAATTCCGCCGCGTCTTCCGCCGCGACGTGGTCATCGATCTCTACGGCTACCGCCGCCACGGCCACAACGAGGGCGACGAGCCGGCCTTCACGCAGCCGCTTCTCTACAAGGCGATCGCGGGACGGAAGCCGGTGCACGTCCTCTACGGCGAGCGCCTGATCGCCGAGGGGATCGCCACCGCCGAGGAAGTCGAGGCGATGGCGCGGACGGTGCGGGACCTCCTCGAAATCGAATTGACGGCGGCTCGCGACATGAAGCCTCCTCCCCTCTCGGATCCCGAGACGGGCGTCTGGAAGTCCTATCGCGGCGGATCCGACGCGACGGCGCCCGATCCCGAAACGGGAGTGGCGCGAAAGAAACTGGAGCGTTACCTCGACACGACTTCCCGCGTCCCGGAGGGATTCCACGCGCACCCGAAGATTGCGCGCGCCTTGGAACTCCGCCGGCAGATGGCGAAGGGCGAGAAGCCGCTCGACTGGGCCGCGGCGGAGGCGGCCGCGTTCGCCTCGCTCGTAGACGAGGGGTTCCGCGTCCGTTTGACCGGGCAGGACACCGAGCGCGGCACGTTCAGCCACCGCCATGCGGTGCTCCACGACGTCGAAGACGGAAAGATCTACACCGCGCTACGGAATATCGGCCCGAAGCAGGCTCCGTTCGAAATCGCGAACAGCCCGTTGGCCGAAACCGCGCCGATCGGCTTTGAGTACGGCTACAGCATCGAGTGGCCCGACGGGCTCGTGGTCTGGGAGGCGCAGTTCGGCGACTTCGCGAATGTGGCGCAGACCTTGATCGATCAATTCCTCGCGAGCGGCGAAGCAAAGTGGCGGCGGCTCTCCGGCCTTACGCTCCTTCTCCCGCACGGCTTCGAGGGAATGGGCTCGGAACACTCGAGCGCGCGGATCGAACGCTTCCTCCAATTGGCGGCGCGCGACAATATCCAGGTCGCGTATCCCTCGACGCCTGCGCAGATCTTTCATCTTCTGCGGCGGCAGGTCGTCCGTCCGTGGCGGAAGCCGTTGATCGTGATGACGCCGAAGAGCCTCCTTCGAAATCCGGAGGCGGTCTCACCGATCGAGGAGCTGGCGACGGGGCGTTTCCAGCGGCTCATGGGCGACGCGCAGATTCCACCCGCGAAGACGAAGCAAATCTTGCTGTGCAGCGGGAAGCTCTTCTATGAACTCGCCGCGGTCCGAAAGGAGCGCGAACGGACCGACACCGCGATTCTTCGCGTGGAGCAACTCTACCCCTTGGCCGACGCCGCGCTCGAAGGACTCCTCGAGCCCTACAAATCGGGGACGCCGGTCACGTGGGTGCAGGAAGAACCGGAAAACATGGGAGCCTGGCCCTACCTTCGCGCGCGTTTCGGCGCGACGCTCCTGGGCCGGCATCCCTTCTTCGTCGTGAGCCGCCCCGAATCGCCGACGCCGGCGTCGGGCGCGCACAGCAGTCACAAGATGGAGCAGGAGCGGCTCCTCGCCTCGGCGTTCAACGCGCCGCGCGCGCTAGGCTAGTCCACGCCGCGCGCCGGCGCCGCTACGACACGAAAGGAAGAACGATGTCCGTGGAGTTGAGAGTCCCCGAGGTCGGCGAGTCGATCACCGAAGTTCAGATCGGCGCCTGGCTGAAGGCCGAAGGCGATACCATCGAGCGCGACGAGGCGCTCGTGGAGATCGAGTCGGACAAGGCGACGCTGGAGCTTCCCGCGCCGGTCTCCGGGACTCTGACGAAGATCGTGGCGAAGAAGGGCGCGATCCTGAAGATCGGCGATCTGATCGCCGAACTGACGGAGGGTGCTTCCACCGGGAGCGCCGCGAAGGCGCCGGCGAAGGCTGCCGCACCAGCCACGCCGGCTGCGGCGGCTGCGCCGGCCGCTCCAGTCGCTGCTTCGCCCGCGTCGGGCCCAACGCCAGCGCCAGCGCTCACGAAAGCCGCGGCCAAACCCGCGCCTGCGGCACCGCTCTCGTCCGCCGCACCGCCGCGCGTCATGCCGGCCGCGGCCCGTGCGCTCGCCGAGGCGGGTCTTGGCGCGACCGAGGTCCGCGCGAGCGGCCCCGGCGGTCGCCTCTTGAAGGAGGACGTCGCCGCTCACGTGGCGAATCTTGGAACGAAACCTCCCGCGGCCCGCTCGCCGCTCGATCGCGCGGAGACGACGGCGCCGGCCGACGCTCGCGGCGAGGAATCCGTACCCATGAGTCCGATGCGCGTCCGCATCGCCGAGCGCCTGAAGGCGGCCCAGAACACCGCCGCCCTTCTCACGACGTTTAACGAAGTCGACATGTCGTCGGTCATCGCGCTGCGCGAGGAATTGAAAGAGCCGTTCCAAGAGCGCTACGGCGTGAAGCTCGGGTTCATGTCATTCTTCGTGAAGGCGACGGTCGACGCGCTGATGCACTTCCCGCAAGTCAACGCCGAGATCCGCGAGCGCGACATCGTCTACAAAAACTACTTCGACATCGGCATCGCCGTCGGAGGCGGGAAGGGCCTCATCGTTCCCGTGCTCCGTAACGCCGAACGCCTCTCCTTCGCGGAAATCGAAACGGCTGTCTCCGACTTCGGCGCGCGCGCCAAGGAGAACCGCATCCAGTTGGACGAACTCTACGGCGGCACGTTCACCATCTCGAACGGCGGCGTCTACGGTTCCCTCCTCTCCACCCCGATCGTGAATCCGCCGCAGAGCGCCATCCTGGGGCTCCATGCCATCCACAAGCGGCCGGTCGCGGTGAACGACGAGGTGGTCATCCGCCCCATGATGTACCTGGCGGTCACGTACGATCACCGCGTCATCGACGGCCGCGAGTCGGTCACCTTCCTCAAGCACATCAAAGACCTGATCGAGCGCCCCACGCGGATGCTCCTCGGGCTTTAATTCGACCATGAGCGCCATTTCCGTCACTCACGATCTCGTCATCGTCGGTTCCGGCCCCGGCGGCTACGTCGCCGCCATTCGCGCGGCGCAACTCGGCATGAACGTCGCCTGCATCGAGGAAGAACCGGCGCTCGGCGGCACCTGCCTCCGCGTCGGCTGCATCCCGAGCAAGGCGCTTCTGGAGTCGAGTGAGCGCTACCACGAGACGAAGACAGCCCTCGCCGCGCATGGCGTCAAGGTGGAGGGCGTCGCGCTCGATCTCCCCGTCATGCTGAAACGGAAGGATCAGATCGTCACCGACCTGACGCGCGGCGTGGAGATGCTCTTCAAGAAGAACAAGGTGACGCGCTACGCGGGGCATGGCCGGCTGGCGGGCGGAGGACGCGTGGTCGTGGCCGGCGCCGATGGCGCCGTGGTCGCGGAACTGCGGGCGAAGCAGATCTTGATCGCCACCGGATCGAAGCCGACTTCGCTCAAGGGCGTGGCGTTCGACGGCGACCGGATCGGCGGCAGTACAGAAGGGCTCGCTTACGCGGAAGTCCCGAAGCACTTGGTCGTGATCGGCGCCGGCTACATCGGACTCGAACTCGGCTCGGTCTGGCTCCGGCTCGGCGCGAAGGTCACCGTGCTTGAATACCTCGACCGCATCCTCCCCGGCATGGACAGCGACCTCGCGACCGAAGCGAAGCGGATCTTCGAGCGCCAGGGAATGACCTTCCACCTGGGCCGGCGCGTCACCGGCGCGAAGGTCGAGAAGAAGGAAGTCGTCGTGGAGTCCGAGGGTGCCGAGCCGATCCGCTGCGACCGACTCCTCGTCGCCGTGGGGCGCGTTCCGAACACCGACAACCTCGGTCTCGACGCCGTCGGACTCAAGACGGATGAGCGAGGGCGCATCCCGGTCGACGCCGACTACGCCACGTCCGCCGCCGGCATCTACGCCATCGGCGACGTGATCGGCGGGGCCATGCTCGCCCACAAGGCGGAAGAAGAGGGAATCGCCTGCGTGGAGCGGATCGCCACCGGCTACGGCCACGTGAACTACGACGCCATTCCCGGCGTCGTCTACACGCATCCGGAGATCGCGTCGGT
>JANMQV010000176.1:0-11417 GCA_031370645.1 Candidatus Eiseniibacteriota bacterium
TCGACGACGGCCAGCCGGAGCGCGAGCTCCCCTTCTTCCAGTTCTCGGTCGATAACGCGTTCTTCAAGGCGCAGACGGCACTCGCGGGCGTGCTCGACAATCTGCCGAACCGCCCGGCCGCATGGGCGCTTCGCGTGGCCGTCTTCCCGTACGGCCCGCGCTGGAAGGCGCCGAGCGACCGTCTCGGATCGAAGGTCGCGCGAGCCCTCCTCGAGGATCGTGAGACGCGCGCGAAACTGACGGGCGACATCTTCATGCCGGGGAAAGAGCAGGCCGGGCTCGGCCGTTTGGAGGATGCTTACGAGAAGGCGATGGCCGCGCGCGACGTGGAGCGGAAGCTTCGCGAGGCGATGAAGTCGGGACTCGTGCCGGCGCCGGGGAAAAACGGCGACGGCGCCCTGAGTGCCGCGGTGGAGAAGGGTGTTCTAACGGCGGCGGAAGCGCAGCTGGTGAAGGCGGCTCACACCGCGCGCCTCGATGTGATTCAAGTCGACTCGTTCGACGCGGAGACGTTCAAGCACATTCGTATGTAGCGAGATTCAGTTCGACGGAAGGAGCAACCGGGCGCGGCGAAGCCCTTCGGCCGCGCCCCGATCTTCCGCCTCGGCCGCCCGCGCGGAGGCATCCTCCAGCAGCGCCGCCGCACGCGCGACGCCACTGCTCGCCGTCAACGCCTTGGCCAAATCCGCGGCCACCGCATCGCTCCATCCCAAGGACTCCTCCGCCGATTGCGCCGACAAGAGATCGAACGGCGCGCGATGCTCGAGCCAGCCGTTGTCGTCGGTGTTCACCGGTCCCGCCCCCGCCTCAGCCGCCACGCGCTCCAACCGTCCGCGATAGTAGCGAAGCAGATCGGACGGCCGCCCCACCCCGACCCGCGCGAGATTGGCCGCCACGGCGGGTTCTCGAAACGCCGCGTCCCACGATGAGAGGTCGAGCGGCACCTCGGCGTTCGGCGACGCGAGGATGATGAGATCGGCGGCCGAATCGATGTAGAAGAGCTGCCCCTTCGGAAACGTGCGCGCCAGCGTCCGGATGACGGTGCGAATCGCGTCGGGGGAGATTTGGTAACACTGGACCCACTGGCAGAGGAGGCCGCCGGGGCGAAGCCTGGTGGCGGCGATGCGGTAGAAGTCGTCGGAGAAAAGATCCCCCATTCCGGCGATCCAGAAATTCGACGGCTCCGAGACGATCACGTCGTACGCGCGCTTCTCCGAACGGAGCACGAGGCTCGCGTCTTCCACCAGCATCCGATGGCGCGGATTCGAGAGCGGATCGCCCGCGCTCTCACGGAAGAAGGGCGCCGCCTCCACCACTGCCGGCTCGAGCTCCACCGTCCGGACCTCGCGCAGATTGTGCGTCAGTGCCGCCGCCGTGGTCACGCCGCTCCCGTAGCCGATGACGAAGACGTCCCCGGCACGCGGCGTGGCGAGGAGCGGGAGTTGCCCCACCAGCACCTGGGTGCGCATGTCGGAGCCGGCGCCGGTCGTGGCATCCGCCTTGCCGTTGATGAGAAGTGTCCGCTGGCCCTGCGTCTCGACCACCGCGACGCTCGCCACAGGCCCTTCGCGGTAGAAGAGGATCGTGCCGAGGTCGGGGCGCGAGCCGACGGCGTCGATGACGCGGTGCGTCATCGCTTCGCCGCCGAACCAGTAGGAACGAAGGAGGCGGATCAACCCGATGCTCATTCGTTCCTGACTCCAGGAGGGCATCGCCACCACCGCGAAGGCCACCGCGCCCGCGACGATGAGCGCGGCACCCGCGCGCCGGCCGCGCGCCGCCGGCTCCCCACCGAGGAGCGCGCCGATTCCGAGAAGCGTGTTCGCCACCGCGGCGCCGAGAATCGCGATCGGGGCGCCAAAGGCGGGAATGAGGAAATAGGCGGTCAAGAGCGAGCCGAGAATCGAGCCAGCGGTGTTCGCGGCGTAGACGGCGCCCGTGGCGCGCGACGCTTCGACTCCCGCCGCGCGACGCACCGCCACGGCCACGGGGAAGAGGGCGCCGAGAAGGATGGTCGGCGGCAGGAGCAACACGGCCGTGATTCCCGCTTCGGCGGCCAGGAGTTTCGGCACGCTTCCGGCGGACGCGGCAATCGCCTGCGTCTGCCAGTGGGGGAGCTGTTGCAGCGCGTGGAGCCCACCCGCCACGGTCGCCGCGAGCGCGCCTTGCAAGACGCCGAAAAGCGCGACCGGCGCGCGCACGCGGCGAAGCGCCCGCTCCGCTCCCGCCGCGCCGAGTGCCAAGCCGAGGAGGTAGATGGCGAGAATCGCCGAGAACGCGTAGGTGATGCCGCCGAACGGCACCGTCAGAAGCCGCGTCCAGGCGACTTGATAGAGAATCGCGGCCATTCCCGAGAGCGCGAACGCGGGGAGCAGCCACCGCGTGAATCCGGGCGCCGCGGCGCGTTCGTGGGCGGAGGCCGCGCCCGGCGCGCTCGCTTCGGTCGCGACGCGCGGAGGAAATTCGGCTCGCGCCACGGACGGAGCGGGCGAAGGGATGCGTGCGGCGAAGAGCGTGGCGGCGAGAAGGAGGTCGAGGCATCCAGCCGTGATCGCGGTCCTGGCCAAACCGAATTCGGGGACCAGGAGGAACCCCGCCAAGACGGTCCCGAGCACCGCCCCCCCGGTGTTGATCGCGTAGAGGCGCGCTACCGCTGCGGAGGATTCCTTCGGCCGGCGCCTGGAGGCGTCCTCCACGATGAGGGGGAGAGTGGCCCCCATGGCGATCGTCGGGACCATGAGCGCCGCGAACAGGAGAATGAACCGGACGCCGTGGAAGAGGGGCCCGGGCCCGCCGAGCACCTCGTAGAGTCCCGAGAAGAGGGGGCGGGCGGCCTGGTAGGCGAAGGGCGAAATGAGCGCCAGGAGCCCCACGACACCTTCGAGCATCGCGTAGCCGGACAAGGGGTTCGCGATGCGTGCGGCACGCCGGCCCCCGAGGGCGGCGCCGAGCCCCAGACCGCCCAGGAAGGCGGCCACGACGGTGGCGACGCCGTGGACCGAATTCCCCAGAAGGAGCGAGAGGTACTTCGACCAGACGACTTCCAGGGCAAGCCCCGCCGCGCCCGAGAGGAAAAAGCAGGCGGGGACGAGGACCCTGGATGGGTCGTTTCCACTCGTGTTTTTGGTCACTTGGTCGTATGTGACGGGTGACCGTGTAGGATACAATCATCGGATTCGCATGGCGACCACCACCTGTCGGAATGCCCTTCTCGGGGCGTTCCTCCTCTTCCTTGCCGCGGCGCTCGCCGCGCCATGCGAGGCGGCCCCCCGTCCGGCTCAACCCGCGGAGGCGCCCGTCCTCGAACGGGGCGTCGTGCGCGAAGAGATCCCTGTCTGGACCTCTCCCGCGAACCGCTCCGGCAGACTCTCCCGCCGCCCTCACCGCGCTCCGCCGCCACTCGAGGAAGTCGTCGTGTTCAGCGACAGCCTCGAAGGACATCCTCTGGACGACGAAAACGGCTGGACGCACAGCGATGCATCGGGCGATCCGGCGGCGTGGCACCTCGACAGTCTGCTCGCCTGCCAGGGGAAAGCCTGGTGGTGCGGCCGCGTCGACTCCACGTGGGTTTTCGATTCGAATCGCGCCGGCTACGCGAATTCTTGGACGCACTATCTGGAAAACTCCGTGCGCCTCGACACGATCCCCGCGGGGACCGTGGCTCGGCTCGGCTTCAAACACTATTTCAACGCGGAGAAGGATTACGACTACGGCCTCGTGCAGGTCCTCGACCTGACTCAGGGCTGGGTCGATCTCGCGACGTTCACCGGGAAGATTCCAAGTCACGGCGGCGGGTGCGACACCTTCAGCGTCGCCATTCCCGAATCGATCCGGACGCAGTACTACACGGATCCGCAGAATCCGCTTCCCGTCTATTTCCGCTTCGTCTTCACCTCAGACATCGGCTTCTCGTCATCCGACGGCCTCTACGACGGCGACGGGTGGGTGATCGACAACATCACCGTCAGGGCCGGCACGCAGGTCCGCTTCTTCGACAATGGCGAAAACGGAATCGGAAATTGGTCCTGGACCGTGCTCCCGCCGGTCGGCGATTTCTTCGCCCTCTCGAACAACGTCACCACCGAGGACCTCTGCACCGACAATCGAACGAACGTCTGGGTCGATTGGGATCCCGTGATCCAGTCGGTGATCCCGCGGCTCAACAATTTGCTCAACACGCCCCCGGTCGCCGTGCAGCGTTCGGATCGCGTCGTCGTGAACTTCGACGTCTATCGAAACCTGCCGCTCAACGCCTGTTTCTATTACCACCTGAACTACCGAACCAAGAACGTGGGCGGCGGCTGGAGCGCGTGGACCGACCCGACTCGGCTCCTCTACTACGGAGCCACGAAGGATTGGGCGCGGCAGAAGGTCGTGCTGGCGGGTGCCTCCGGGAAGGACTCGGTGATGGTGCAGCTCGCCCTCACCGATTTCGGGCAGATCTATTGCGATGGGAGCCAGACGGCGAACGGCGTCTACACCTTCTTCGACAACGTCGCGGTCGGAATCACGGGGACGTCGCCGCCGATTCTCATTCAGCGCGACCTTGATCTCTACCAGGACACCTTCAACACCGCGGCGTTCTTCAAGGACGACAACATCAATAGCGCGCTCGGCGACAGCGCCGTGGTACAGGTCTCAGCTGCGCGCGGCTACAAGAACGGGTTCCTCCACTACCGTGTGAACGGAGGGTCGTTCCTCTCGGTGTGCTCGCGGTTTCCGCGCCCGCGCTCCCTACGATTCGCTACGCCGACGTGCCGCCGGGGAACTACCCGGCGAGCACCACGATCCAATACTATTTCGCCGTCACCGACAGCCAGAACACGACCTCCACGCTACCGGTGGACGCGATCGACGGAACCGAATTCTTCTCGGTGTCGGTCCTTCCAGTGAAGACCGCCACGAATCCGGTGCTGGCCTGCTTCGACAGCCTCGCCCCCATCCTCTTCATCAACAACTTCGCCGGCCGAGAACCGAAGCCTTACTTCGCGGAAGCGATGAAAGCGCTCGGGTACAAATTCGACGAGTGGGACGTGAACGGGCCCTCGAGCCTTGTCGGCAATACGCCCGCCGGTTCGACGCCCGGAGGGCTCTACGACTGGCCGATCACTCCCGTCGACAATCTGCTCCAGTACAAGGCGATCATCTGGCACTCGGGAAATCTGAGCGCCCAGCCGATTCGGAAGGAAGACCAGGCGATGTTCCAGTCGTGGCTCCAGCAGCCGGGCCAGGATCGAAATTTCTGGATCAGCGGTGACGATGTCGCGACCGCGCTCTGGTCGGGGGACGATTTCAACTCGTTCCTCTCGTTCACCTGCGGCGTACGATTCATTCGCGATCTCTGGGAGAGTTTCCCCCAAGACACGCTCCATCCCGTGGTGCAGGGCTTCGCGGGCTCGCCGACGGCGGGGCGCACCATGCACGTCAATGCGGATTGTCCTCTCATCGACGATTTCGACCTCATCGCGAGTTCGAACTCCGCGATCCTGAATGGGCGGGCGGGGCTCTATCTCAAGTATCCGAATAATCTCGGCGCTGCGACACGCCACGCCGCGAAGTACGTCTCCTTCGGTCCGGATAGCGCGCGCGTTGTCTTCATGGGCTTCTCGTTCAACGACATCGAAGAGGGTGGCGAACGGATCCAGTTGACGGCGGGGACGTTGGGGAATTACTTCAAACTGACCGCCTGCTACTACCCCACCGGCATCGACGAAGACCCGGTGAGCGACGCGCCGGCGGTGCCGAATCGCCTCTTCCAGAACGCGCCGAATCCGTTCAATCCGGAGACCGCCATTCGCTACACAGTCGGTTCGTCCGGCGCTGTCACGATTCGCCTCTTCAATGCGGCCGGAGCGCTGGTCCGCACCCTGGTCGATCGCCCGCACGCGTCGGGCGACTACACCGTGCGTTGGAATGGCACCGACGACCAAGGCCGGCGTTTGGGAAGCGGTGTCTACTTCTACGAGATTCAAACCTCCGGCGGATTCCGTAATTCCCGGAAACTCGTCCTTCTGAAGTAAACTTCTCCCGTCCCACCCGGGGGAGGCCCATGAACCCATCCATTCAGATCCAAGACCTCGTTCGACGTTACGGCGACGTGGAGGCGGTGCGCGGCCTTTCGCTCGAGATCCGCGGGGGCGAAATCTTCGGGCTCCTCGGTCCGAACGGCGCCGGGAAGTCGACCACGCTCCGCGTCATGGCCACGCTCATTCGCCCCACTAGCGGCAGCGTCCGCGTCGCCGGGTTTGACGTTGTGACGAGCGCGGACGAGGTGCGCCGCCGGATCGGTTACGTTCCCGAAGAAGCGGAGCTCTACGACGCGCTGACCGGTTCGGAGTTCCTGGAACTGCTGGCCGATCTCCATCGCCTCGATCGCGCCGCCGCCGCCGCCAAGTCGGGCCCCCTCCTCGATACGTTCTCGCTGACCCGCGACATCGACCGGCCGGTGGGGGATTACTCGAAGGGGATGAAGCAGAAGCTCCTCATCACCGCAGCACTCCAGCACGACCCCGAGGTGCTCCTTCTCGACGAGCCGCTCGACGGGCTCGACGTGGCGGCGCAGGAGACGCTGAAGGGTGTGCTCCACGCCCATGCAGCGGCCGGGCATGTCGTCGTCTACTCCTCGCACATCCTGGAAGTCGTGGAGCGCCTCTGCGACCGCGTCGGCATCATCGATCGCGGACGTCTCGTGGCGCTCGGCGCGCCCGCGGAACTGCTCGCCGCTCATCCGGGGCGGACCCTTTCGGCACTCTTCCTGCAGCTCACGTCGGCGGGCGCAGGCGCATGAGGGTTGGCGGCACCGCTCCCCGGGCGGGTTTCACCGAGCGCGTGGGGAAGCTGCTCGGCGCCGACCCGGCGGTGTTCGGGCCCTTCGTTCGCGCCTACGGCTTGATCGTCCGGCGCCAGTCGCGGATGAAGCTCTTGCGCGGAGTTTCGCAAAAGGCCATGGGACGGCTCACTCCGTTTCACATGGCGTGCGTGATGGCGGCGTTTCTCGGCGTCATCGTCGTCGTGGCGCTTGGGACCATTCAGCCTCCGCTCCTCGGGGCGATCGCGGCGATGACGCTCGGGCTCTTGATCGTGGTCTTCGCGGTCCTCTTCGACTACCTCGAGGTGCTCGCGAATCCGGACGAGTACCGCGTCATCGCCGCGCATCCGCACGACGCCTGGTCGGTGGTGTCGGCGAAGATCTTCGTGGTCGGCCGGGCGATCGCGACACTCTCCCTCTGCTACTTCACGCCGAGCATCGTCGCGATCGGATTCTTCCGACATTCGGCCCTCGCGGCGGTGGGCTTCGCGCTCGGCGCGGCGCTCGGAACGTTCTCCGCCACGCTCGGGGCGATGCTTCTCGGCGTTGGAATTCTCGCCCGGTGGGGCCGCGTCGCGCTCCTCCGAGTCCTCCCGGCGATCCAGGCGATCTTTCTTATCTCCTACTTCTCGATCTCGATGGGAAGGCGCTGGCTCGTGGCCGGCGGGCACTCGCTCGGCGCCGAGCTACCGTCCTGGATCACGTTTCTCCCGTCCACGTGGTTTCTGGCTCCGCTCGAGTGGGCGACGGGGACGACCACGCCGGCGACGTGGCTTCGGGCGACGCTGGCGTTCGGTACGGTGCTCGGGCTCATGAGGGTCGGGGCGCGGTGGCAGCGGTCGGGGTTCGGGGAAACGCTCCTCGCGGTGGGCGAGGGAGCTATTCCGGCCGCGCGGCGGCGGAAGAGCGCTGCGACGGGTGTTGGCGAGGGGGGACGCGCGGCCGCGCGGAAGAATGCAAAACCGGGCGTTTCGTGGATCCGGGACCCGGCCACTCGATCGTTTCTTTCGATGGCGCGAATTCATGCGCGAGCCGATCTCGCCTTCCGTAGCCAGATGATCGTCTCGCTCCTGATGCCGGCGATGATCTTTCTATCGCCGAGCATCTCGCTCGGCTCGCGGCGGCAGGCGTTCCCGGAACTGGCCTTCATCTTCGCCGCGGGCGCGGTGGGGTTCGCCATCATGAGCCTGACGACGGCGAGCGCCGCGTCGACCCGTCCGGAGGCGTTTTGGCCGGTCTTGATCTCGCCGATTTCGCGGGAGCGATATTCGCTGGCGCTTTGCGGAGTGCTTCGCTGGTGGGTGGTCCTGCCGGTCGCGGTGGGGGCCGGCGCGTGGTACCTCGCGACGGCGGCGGCGGTGCCGTGGCACGAGCGGATCGCGCGCGCGGCGGGCGTGGCGGTCTACCTGGAGCTGCTCGTGACCCTCATGCGCGGGATCGCGCCCGACCCGCCATTCACCGTTCGCCCCAGTCGCGATCGGAAACTTCAGTGGGGTCAGGTCGCGGCGATGCTGATCGGATTCGCGATCTGCGGTGGAGGAGGGTTTAGCCTTTTCCTCGTTTGGCTCATCCGCGGGTGGGGCGCCTGGCTCGCACTCGCGGTCCTCGGCGCCTTGCGAGTCCCTCTCGAATTCTGGACTCGCTGGAGAGTGCGCCGCGCGTGGGAGTCGCTCGAGGCGGCGTGAGCGGGACTCACCATCACGACGAGGAGGTAAGGGCATGGGTTTCAGGTCGTTTCGGTGGGATTCGGATCGGGTTGCCTCTTCGGGGCGCTTTCGGAGTAACCTCGTCCAAGCACGGAGCGGGGAACCCCACCCGCCCAGGGCGACCGGGCTATCGCGGGTGCCTCCAATGCGTCATGCCATTCCGCGAATCGCTCTCCTCGCCGCGCTGCTCGGACTTATCGGCTGCAGCCACACGGTTCGCCGCCCACTTTCCGTTGAAGCCACTGGAATCACCGATCCGCTACGGTCGCCCCATGGCGTTGAGATCCACGGCTATGCGACATCGGACGGCGTCGTGCACCGGTTCATGGGAAGGGCGAGAATGGCCGGCGACTCTCTGCAGTTCCGCTCTCGCGACGATGAGCCGACATGGGACTCGGTTGCGCGGCGGCGCGACGTGGGCCCCGAATTCGGGTGGGTCAGCTCGCCACCGAACGTCGTGGGGCTCCGTGTGTCCCAGTTCAGTTTCTGGCGGACGGGATTGCTCGCCTTGAGCCCGGTATTGTTCTTCGCAGGAATTTTGGTGTTCGGAGGCGCGCGGGGGTGGGAGTAGTAGCCGTGTAACCACCCGGAAGGCTCCCACTCGGCGCTTGCGACTGAGAGTCGCGGACCGTTACCCTACCCCACCTATGGCCACCGCACCCGCCACGCTCCCTCGGCGCCGGTTCCTCGAGACCGCTCGACGCGATCCCTGGTGGCTGGAGTCGTTGGCCGTTCTGCTCGTCCTCAGCGGATTTCTCGTCTACGCCACCTGGGCCGCATTCCAGAACGCGCACTACCGGTTTGGGCCCTACATCTCCCCCTTCTACTCGCCCGAGTTCTTCGGTTCGGCGGACGCCTGGTTCGGCCCCAAGCCGGGGTGGTGGCCCGCGTTCCTCCCGTTCTCACCGGCGCTCTTGATCTTGGGGGTCCCGGCGGGATTTCGATTCACCTGCTTCTACTACCGCGGGGCCTACTACAAGGCGTTCTGGGGCGACCCGCCGTCTTGCGCGGTCGGGGAACCGCGATCGAAATACAGAGGCGAGAATTCACTGCCTCTGATTCTCCAGAACCTGCATCGCTACTTTCTCTATCTCTCGCTCGCCTTTCTCGCGGTCCTCGCGTACGACGTCTGGAAAGCGCTCTGGTTCACCGACCCCGTTACCGGTGCCACGCGGTTCGGGATGGGCGTCGGCACGATCGTGCTCGCGATCAACGTGGCCTTGCTCAGTTCCTACTCCTTCGGCTGCCACTCGTTCCGCCACCTCGCGGGCGGGCGGTACGATCGGATGCCGAAAATCCCCGCGCTTCAAGCCTGCTACCAGTGTTCGAGCGCCCTGAATCGCCGCCATCTGCAATTCGCCTGGATGAGCCTGGTATGGGTGGCCTTCTCCGACGTCTACGTCCGGCTCTGCTCCATGGGCGTGTGGAGGGATTTCCGCCTCTTCTAGGGCGCCATCGCTCATGCATCCCTACGACGTTCACGAATACGACGTGCTGGTCATCGGCGCCGGCGGTGCCGGACTTCGCGCGGCGATCGAGGCTTCCGGTGAGGGGGTCACGGTCGGTGTTCTCTCGAAGTCGCTGCTCGGAAAAGCGCACACCGTCATGGCCGAAGGCGGGGTAGCGGCGGCGTTGTCGAACGTGGACGACCGCGATAGCTGGCGCGTCCACTTCGCCGACACCATGCGTGGTGGGCAGTACCTCAACAACTGCCGAATGGCGGAGCTCCATGCCAGGGAGGCGCCCGATCGCGTCCGCGAACTGGAAGCGTGGGGCGCTCTGTTCGACCGGACTCCCGACGGCCGGATTCTGCAGCGGAACTTCGGCGGCCACCGCTACCCGCGCTTGGCGCACGTCGGCGACCGCACCGGCCTCGAGATGATCCGCACGCTCCAAGATCACGGGATTCACAAGGGGATCGCGTTCCACATGGAACACACCGCGATCCTCTTGCTCCGTGACGGGGAGCGAGTGGCCGGCGTGTTCGCCTACGACCGCGAGCGCGGGCGATTCAAGGTGTTTCGCGCGAAGGCGGTCGTGATGGCCACCGGCGGAATCGGCCGCGCCTTCCGCGTGACGAGCAACAGTTGGGAATACACGGGCGACGGAATCGCCCTCGCCTACGAGGCGGGCGCCGATCTCATCGATATGGAGTTCGTCCAGTTCCATCCGACCGGCATGGTCTGGCCCCCCAGCGTGCGCGGCATCCTCGTCACCGAGGGCGTGCGCGGCGAGGGCGGGGTGCTCCGGAACAAGGAGGGGCGGCGGTTCATGTTCGACGACATTCCGGCGAACTATCGCTCCCAGACCGCGGACAACGAAGAAGAAGGATGGCGCTACTGCCAGGGGGACAAGAGCGCACGGCGGCCCCCGGAGCTGCTCACCCGAGACCACGTCGCTCGGTGCATCATGCGCGAGGTGCGCGATGGGCGCGGAAGCCCGCACGGCGGCGTCTTCCTCGACATCGCCTGGATCAAAGAACGAATCTCGAAGGCGCCGGAGCACATTCGAAAGAAACTCCCCGGCATGTACCACCAATTCAAACAACTCGCGGACATCGACATCACCGCCGAGCCGATGGAGGTGGGGCCGACGACGCACTACATGATGGGCGGCATCCGGGTGGACGCGGACTCGCAGATGACCACGCTTCCCGGGCTCTTCGCCGCGGGTGAATGCGCCGCCGGGCTTCACGGAGCGAACCGCCTGGGAGGCAACTCCCTCTCCGATCTCCTGGTCTTCGGGAAGCGAGCGGGCGAATACGCGGCGCGCTGGGCCCGGAGCCACGACGCGGGCGCGGTGAACGACGCCCAGGTGGAGGCGTCGGCGCGGAAGACGCTCGAGCCGTTCGAGCGCCCGCAGGCGCCGGAAGTCTCTCCGTACCAGATCCAATCCGAACTCCA
>JANMQV010000008.1:0-14621 GCA_031370645.1 Candidatus Eiseniibacteriota bacterium
AAGGGAAGCACGCCGACGTTTTCGGCCACCCAGCGGATCGTCTTCGTCTCTCCCGGGTCGACCTGCATGTTCTTGTTCGAGAACGTGATGGCGAAGCCGTGCGTAATGTCCTGATCCTGTTCCAGGTTCGTCACGTGGAAGTAGACCGTGTCGCCCTGTGCCACGCGGACAATGTCGGGCGTGAAGTGCGTGCGAATCGTCAGCATGTAGACGTCGACCCGTTTCCCCTTCCGCTCCACGCGCGCTTCTTCGGCGGTCATGATCTTCCACGGATTCTTGTTTTCGGCCAGGGCGTAGATCTTCAACGGCTTCAGCTTCTCAGCCCGGATCATCTGTGCGTAATGCGGCTCCGGATAGGTCGGGAAGTCGTAGAGGAGCTCCATCTTCGGGCCCTTCAGATCGATGAGCTGCGTCGCCTCCGGATGCGACGGCCCCACCGGCAGGTAGCGGTCCTTGGCGAGCTTGTTGAGCGAAACGAGATACTCGCCCGTCGGATGGCGCGTGTCGCCCTCGGACGTCATGAGATGGCCCACCGAGTAGTAGACGTCGATCTTGTCGGCCACGTTCCAGGGCGGGCCGACCTTCCACTTGGCGATCTGCGAATCGAGGAAGAGGGAAGTGTAGGCGTAGCCCTTGTCGTCGAATTGGGTGTGGAGCGGGCCGAGTCCGACCGGCACCTTCGCCTCCAGCACGTCTTCATACTTGAGAACCGGGATGCCGCCCTTCTCGCCGTCGAACTTACCGGCCGCGATCGCCGCGATCATCTTCTTGTACGAGAAGACGGAGACCTCGGCTTGGAGCTTGCCGCTGGCGATGATGTACTCGCCGCTCGGATTCACGTCGACGCCGTGCGGGCTCTTGGGCGTCGGAATCAGATAGACGATACCCTTCACCTTGTTCGGGTCGAGGACCGGGGCGCCGCCGATCATGCCGGCTTTCCCCTCGTCGACCGCCTTCTGTGCCGCACGCCAATCGACAGCCGCGACGAAGTCCATCTCGTTCTGGGACGCCTTGATCTCCAGCGAGTCGAATGCCATCTCGCTGTTGTAACAGGTAAAGAACTCCCAGCCGTGGCTCGGGCCCTTTCCGGCGTCGGCGAGATCCCAGTCGAACGGGGGCGTCAGGATCTCGAAGCCGAGCGACATGTGGCCTTCGTTGCTCACCTTCACGCCGGCGATGATCCCATTGAAGTTCTTGGCGTACTCCTCGACCTTGCTGAACTTGCTGATCGGAACGGGGAGCGAGAAGCGGGAGGCCGCGAACACATACTCCGTGTTCGGGGTCGGGAAGGGGCAGGCGTGGGCGGCGGAGAGATTCGGAATCGGGCCGAAGATCTCCTCCGTTGTGAACGACTTGAGGCTGATCCGCGCGATGCGGGCGTGCGGCATGTCATTGATGAAGAGCCATCGGCCGTCGTAGTCGCCGTCGGTCTCGGACATCCCCGGGTGATGCGCGTCGCCCCAGGTGTAGCCACCCAGGAGCGCCTTGGTCTCCTCATCGTAGCCGTACCCCTTCGCCGGCTCCGGCGTGAAGACCGGAATCGTCGTGATATAGCGGCAGGAGGGGATGCCGTAGACGAAGACCTGCCCCGAATGCCCGCCCGAGAGGAAGGCGTAGTACTTGTCGTATTCGCCAGGCTTTACGTAGGTCTTCGCCGCGGCGTCGCCGCCCTTGGCACCGGCGCATCCGGAGAATTGCGACGCCAGCCCGATCAGAAGGGCCGCCGCAGCCAGGTAGATCATCGCACGTTTCATGGAATCGTCTCCTCCTCGAGACAGGGACTACTTCGGGGCCGGAAGTTCACCCTTCGCTTCCGACTCTTCGTCGAGTTTCTTGAAATATTCGATGACCGACTTCGCTTCGTCCGGCACGAGTCCCTGATTCGCCATTTGCAGATTGTATTCGGCGAAGAGACCGCGCGAGATCGGGTCTTCCTTGATCATCTTCTCGGGATGAAGGATCTGCGATTCCATCCACTGGGCCGTGCGGCGCCGCGTGACGCCCCTCAGATCGGGCCCGGTCAGACGCTTGCCGTAGGCGTGGCACGCGGTGCACCCCTTCGTCTTGAAGAGCGCCTCGCCCTTCGTCGCGAGCGCGGCCGCCACGGGGGAATCGCCCGCGCGCGGGCCGGCGTCGAGCGGCGACGTCTCGGGGAGGGTGGTCGCGGACTGATCCTTGGCGCTTCCGCCGCCGCAACCGCCGAGCGGAAGGACGGTCGCGATCAGCAAGAGAAGTACCAGAGGAATGCGACGGGTCATGAATCGTCTCCTTTCGGTCGTCTCGCCACGGGGCGAGTCGCGGGGTCGGTCTCCTGCCGCCGGGAGAGGCGGGCCGAAACGGCCGCGATCTCGCCGGGAGCCAGCAATTGCGGCGCCAGCCTGAAGACCAGGGATTCTTCTTTTCGAATGTGAAGCCGCAGGAGATCGGCCAGGTCGTGGACCTGAACTCCGATCTGCTCGCTCCGTTCGGCGGTCGCCGGCTCGCGAAGCGTCGTCGCCAATCGCGCGAGCATCTGGCGAAGCTCCGCGTGTTCCGCGAAGAGCGGCTCGATGCTTCCGCTCGCGGCCGGGATCGCTCCCAGGAGCGCGGGGTAGAGAACCTCGTCCTCCGCCGCCATGTGAGAGTCGAACTGCCGACCCAGGAGCGCCACCAGCGCCGGCAGCGATGCTTCCGCGGCGGAAGGATCCTTCGTCCGCCGCGCCGGACGCGCGAGGGCAGCCTCCAGGGCGCCGATCTCCTCAAGCACGCGCTCGTGATCGCGGCGCAACTCGCGGAAGAGCGGCGGCTCTTTCGGTCCTTTCGATTTCGGTCGTGGTGTCATCGAGACAAAGTGTCGGTGATTCGGAGGCGCCGGTGCATGACCCGGCTCACCCTCCACGCGGAAAGTTTCGGGGTACCGTGATCGGTCTATCTGTGCGAAGGTCATGAGGTTGGACTTGTGGTACGTCTTTCGTACCATGATCGCCGTCATATCCCACCGAGGATGGAACCCGCGTGGCATTGGAGACTCGAAGCGAGCGAACCCTGCAGGCGATTCGGACCATCCCCATGTTTCGAGGTCTCTCGGTTGACGATCAGTCACGGCTTGCGGCTCTGGCGACGCTTCGCGATTACGCGCGCGGCGACTCGCTTTGGCGCGCGGGCGATCCTGCCGAGAATCTGACGGTCATCGTCCGCGGACGCGTAAAGCTCGTCGGGAGCTCGGGCGGAAGCGACGTCATTCTCGAGCTCTTCGGTCCCGGTGAGCCGGTCGGCGCCATCGCGGTCTACAATTACATCCCCTATCCTGCCAGCGCCGTCTGCATGGAGCCGACGACGCTTTTCGTGCTTCCGCGCCGCGACTACTTCGAATTGCTCGACCGCTATCCCGAATTCGCGCGGGCGATCATTCGGGATCTGACGAAGCTCTTCCTCTCGCTCACGCGAAAGGTCGAGGAGATGCGGGGACAGCGCATCGAGGTGCGAGTCGCGCAGCTCTTCCTGAACCTGGCCGAGCGGATGGGGAAGCCGGGGAAGAACGGTTCCATCGAAATTCCGATCGCGCTCTCGCGTCAGGAAGTCGCCGATCTCGTCGGCACGACCGTGGAGACGGCGATCCGCGTCCTCTCGAGGTGGGGAAGGGACGGCGTTCTCGTAACGGGAGACAAGCGCTTCGTTCTCCCATCGCGCGACCGGCTCGTGGAAATCGCCGAAGGGAAAGACGCGCGATAGCGGGGCGCGGGAAGTCTATCCGAGATCGAATTCGGGGTGCGGCTCTCCCAGGAGCCGCACCCCGTTCGCGATCACGAGGAGGGTGCTCCCCTCGTGCCCCACGACCGCGAGCCAGAGAGGGAGAACTCCAAGCAGCGTCGTGATGACGAGGAGCCCGATCATGCAGAAGGCGAGCGTGAGGCTCTGCGTCACGACGCGCCGCGCGCGCCGGGCGAGCCAGAGCGAAAAGGGGATTCCCTTTAGATCGTCCCGCATGAGGACCACGTCGGCCGTCTCGAGCGCCACGTCGGTGCCGGCGCCCCCCATGGCGATTCCCACCGAGGCGGCGGCGAGCGCGGGGGCATCGTTTACTCCGTCGCCGACCATGGCGAGGGTCGGCCACGCGGCCTTCAATTCCCGGATCGCCGACACCTTCTGCTCGGGGAAGAGCCCGGCGCGGACCTCGTCCACCCCGATCTCGGCTCCGATCACCCCCGCCACCGAGGCATGGTCGCCGGTGAGCATCACGATGTGGCCGATTCCGAGTTTCCGGCAAGCCGCGATCGCTTCGCGCGCGCGCGGCCGGACGACGTCGGCGACGCCGAGCAATCCGGATCCGACTTCGTTTCCGGGGAGAATTCCGTCCGGCCCCGAGTGGGCGCCTTCGCTCGATGGGTCGCGCGCGCCGTTTCCCTGTCTGCGGACGACGACCAGGAGCGCCGTCTTCCCCTCGGCGCGAAGAACGCCGGTCGCCGCGAGGAGAGGCGGGGAGAGCTCCACGCCGTGGCGCGCGAAGAGCGGCTCGCGGCCTACCCCGACCCAGTAGCCGTCCGTGTGCCCGTGGACTCCCTCGCCGCTGTGGCTTTCGAATTCGGCGACGTCCGAGGCCTTGAGCCCGCGCCGTTCCACCTCCTGGCGGACGGCGCGCGCGGTGTGATGCTCGCTTCGGGCTTCGATCGATGCCGCGAGCCGAAGCAATTCTTCTTCGCCGAGCGAGCCCTCGACGACACGAATGTCGGTGAGGCGCGGCTTTCCCTCGGTCACCGTACCGGTCTTGTCCATCGCCAAGGCGCCGACCTCACCGAGCCGCTCGAGATGAATGCTCCCCTTGAAGAGAACACCGTGCCGCGCCGCGTGCGTGATGGCCGAGAGCATGGCGGCGGGGGAGGCGATCACGACCGCGCAGGGAGAGGCGGCGACGAGAAGCACGAGCCCGCGGTACCACGCCTGGTCCCACGCCGCGTGGAGGAGGAGGAGCGGGATGAGCGCCGCGAGTGCCGCGCCGGCGAAGACGGCGATGACGTAGGAACGCTGCCAGCGCTCCACAAAACGCTCGGTTGTCGACTTCGCGCGTCCCGCCTCCTGCACCATCTGAACGATCTTCGAGATCGTCGTCTCGCTCGGCATCTTCTCGACGCGAACGAGCGGCGCGCCATGCACGTTCACCGTTCCGGCGAAGACGCGATCGCCGGGGCGCTTCGTCACGGGGGCCGATTCGCCGGTCAGCGTCGATTCGTCGGCAGCCGTTTCCCCCTCCTCGATCGTGCCGTCGACCGCGAAGCGCTCGCCCGGGAGCGTCCGCACGCGTTCGCCGATTCCGATCGATTCGACCGGGAGGCGCACCTCGCTTCCGTCGCGCACGACGAGTGCGGTGTCGGGCCGAAGTTCGATGAGCGATTCGATGGAGCGCGCCGTACGCTCCATCGTGTATCCCTCCAGGGTGCCGCTGAGGGAAAAGAGGAAGAGTAGGACCGCCCCTTCGCCCCAATGTCCAAGCACCGCCGAACCGGCGGCGGCCGCGATCATCAGGAGATTGATGTCGAGCTGCCCGCGGAGAATATGGGCGATGAGGTCGCGGGTCGGGCCCCAGCCCCCGGAGAGGAAGGAAACAGCGTAGAGGCCGATGCGCCAGGCGGGGTCCGCGCCCATTCTACCGACCGCCGCGCCGGCGAGCCCGGAGACGGCGCAGAGCGCCGTGAGACCCATCTGCCAATCCGCCGACGCGAGGAGCGAGAGTTTACGTGGCGGTTTGGCGTCGGCCGCGGCGGTCGTCATACGCCGGCGCCCCCAAGAAGACGGCGAAGCACGTAGGGGAGGATCCCGCCGTGCTCGTAGTAGCGGACCTCTTGCGGCGTGTCGAGTCGGACGACCGCGCGGAACTGGGGGGCGCGGCCCCCCTCGACGCGCACGGTCACTTCGGAGCCACGCGTCGCGCCGCCTCCGAGCATCGCGGCGATTCCATCGATGTGGAAGCGCTCCGCCCCGGTCAGCCCGAGCGACTCCGCCGATTCTCCGGGGAGAAACTGGAGCGGAAGAATCCCCATTCCGATCAAGTTGCTCCGGTGGATGCGTTCGAACGACTCCGCGATCACCGCGCGGACACCGAGGAGCTTCGGTCCCTTCGCCGCCCAATCGCGCGAGGAACCGGAGCCGTATTCCTTCCCGGCGAGGACGATCGTGGGGGTTCGCTCGCCCTCGTAGCGCATGGCGGCGTCGTAGATCGTCATCGACTCGCCCGACGGCTGATGCGCCGTAATACCCCCCTCGACGCCGGGAACCATCTTGTTCCGAATCCGGGTGTTCGCGAACGTGCCGCGGACCATCACCTCGTGATTGCCGCGCCGTGAACCGTAGGAGTTGTAATCGGCCGGCACGACTCCCTCCGCCTCGAGGTACTTCGCCGCGGGGCTCCCGCGCTTGATGGAGCCGGCGGGGGAGATGTGATCGGTCGTGACGCTGTCGCCGAAGATGGCTAGCGCCCGCGCGCCGACGAGATCCGCCACCCGAGCGGGCGTGGTCGGCATGCCGTCGAAGTAGGGGGGGCGCTTCACGTATGTCGAACCCGGCTCCCACGCGTAGAGGTTTCCTTCCGGGATGGGGAGCGCGCGCCACGTCTCGTCGCCGGCATAGACGTCGCGGTAGGTCGCACGGAACGTCTCGGAGCGGACCGCCTGCTCCACGGCGTCGTGGACCTCGCGTTGCGTCGGCCAGAGCTCTTTGAGCGTGACTGGCTTTCCGTCCGACCCGATGCCGATCGGCTCCGTGGTCAGGTCGATGTCCACCCGCCCCGCGAGCGCGTAGGCCACGACGAGGGGGGGAGAGGCGAGGTAGTTCGCGCGCACTTCGGGATGGACGCGTCCTTCGAAATTGCGATTCCCGCTCAAGACGGCGGCGGCGACAAGACCCGCTCCTTCGATCGCCTTCGTCACCGGCTCCGGCAGGGGACCGCTATTCCCGATGCAGGTCGTGCAGCCGTATCCGACCGTGAAGAAGCCGAGCGCTTCGAGGGGGGCGGTGAGCCCCGCGAGCTTCAGATATTCCGTCACGACCTTCGAGCCCGGCGCGAGGCTCGTCTTCACCCACGGTTTCGTCTTCAGGCCCCGTTCCACCGCGCGCTTCGCGACGAGCCCCGCCGCCACCATGACGGAGGGATTCGACGTGTTCGTGCACGACGTGATGGCGGCGATCACGACCGAGCCGTCGTGGAGCGCGAACGTCTCTCCCTTCAGCGACACGGGGGGCGCGATCGTCGCGAGGTTTCCGTCTCCCCCCTCGTTCTCCCAGCGACCGCTCGCGTCGCCGGCCGGCGCCGACGTGGCGGTTCCTTTGAGGCCCGCGAGGGACTCGGCGAAGTTTCGTTTCACGCGCGCGAGCGGGAGCCGGTCTTGCGGCCGCTTCGGTCCCGCCATGCACGGTTCCACCTGACCCAAGTCGAGCGACAGCGTGTCGGTGTAGTTTGCCTCCGGCGTTCCGGGCGTGTGGAAGAGGCCCTGCTCCTTCGCGTACGCCTCGATGAGGGCGACGTGCTCGTCCGACCGGCCGCTGAAGCGGAGATAGCGAAGCGTCTCGGCGTCGATCGGGAACATGCCGCACGTCGCGCCGTACTCGGGCGCCATGTTGGCGATGGTCGCGCGATCGGCGACCGGCAACGTTTCGAGACCCGCTCCGAAGAATTCCACGAACTTGCCGACGACGCCCCTCTTCCGAAGCATTTCCGTGACGGTGAGGACGAGGTCGGTGGCGGTCGCCCCTTCGGGGAGTTGTCCGCTCAGTCGGAACCCGACGACCTGCGGCACAAGCATGGAAACCGGCTGGCCGAGGAGCGCGGCTTCCGCCTCGATGCCGCCGACGCCCCAGCCGAGGACCCCGAGCCCGTTGATCATCGTCGTGTGCGAATCGGTCCCGATCAGGGTGTCGGGGTAGGCGACGGGGTTCGGACCCTCCGTGAGGAAGACGACCCGAGCCAGGAATTCGAGATTCACCTGGTGAACGATTCCGGTGGCGGGGGGAACGACGCGGAAATTGCGGAAGGCGCGCTGCCCCCATCGGAGGAAAAGATAGCGCTCGCGGTTTCGTTCGAACTCCTTCTTCGAATTCAGGAGAAGCGCCGCGGCGGAGCCGTATTCGTCCACCTGCACCGAGTGGTCGATCACCAATTCCGCCGGCTGGAGCGGGTTGATCTTCGCGGGATCTCCCCCAAACGCCGCCATCGCGTCGCGCATCGCGGCCAAGTCGACGACCGCGGGCACGCCCGTGAAATCTTGAAGGAGAACGCGGCTCGGCGTGAAGGCGATCTCCCGATCGGGCTCCGCCTTGGGATTCCAGCGCGCGACCGCCTCCACGTCCTCGGCGCGGACGGTCTTCCCGTCCATCGTGCGGAGGAGATTCTCGAGCAGAATCTTCAGCGAGAAGGGAAGCCGCTCGATCGGATGGCCCGCCTTGGCGACGGCGTCGAGACGATGAATCGTCACATCGCGGCCGCCGACGCGGAGCGTGCCGCGGGCGCCGAATGAATCGGTCATGGGTGGTCTCCGTCATCCGCGCCTGTCGACCGCGCGGGGGTAGTGAATGGCGAGTTTCGCGCGACGATCATACGGCATGCACGCGTTCCGTGAAACAGAGACCCGCCGCGCTTGATTTGGGCTGTCATAGGGTACGGCATCGCGTAGAGTCCGCGCTGCATGGAACCTCTCCCGCCGAACGACGCCCCCGCGCCCCCCGTCGTCCGACGGGCGCCTCGACGGCTTCGATGGTGGCTTCTCGCCGTCGCGATTCTCATCCTCGCCGTCGTCACCGTGATCTTCGCACGATGGGCGGCGCCCATTTTCACGCGTGAACACCTCGCGGCGTGGGTGAAGTCGGCGGGCGCATGGGGACCACTCGTTCTCCTGGGCATGCAGGCGATCCAGATCCTCGCGGCGCCGATTCCCGGCGTCTTCGTGCCGATTCTGGCCGGCATGTTCTACGGCCCGATTATGGGGCCGCTCCTCACGATGGGGGGCACCCTCCTGGGATCGGCGCTCGCCTACTGGATCGGGCGGCTGGCCGGACGGGTGGTCGCCGAGCGATGGATCGGGAAGCCGGCGCTCGACAAGGCGCACGACCTCATCCATGGGAAACGCTGGCTCGCGCTCGCACTCATCTTCCTCATTCCCTTCTCGCCGGCCGACGCGCTCTGTTTCGTCTCCGGTATCGTGGGAATGGGATGGGGACCCTTCACGTTGGCGGTGCTCGTGGGGAGGCTCCCCAAGGATGTTCTCATTGCCGCGGGCGCGGCGCTCGGCTGGAGCCGATTCGGAATGTAGCGGGGGAGCGGCCTGGTGCGGGAAAGGCGATGGCGCCGGTCGCGTGACTCCGCGGCCGGCGCCATCCAAACGCTACGGCCTCGGGCTCTTCGGCACGATCTTGACCGGCGCCCCCGGCGCGAAGGGAGTCGTCGACCGCGCGCTATTCAAGATAGCGGCGTCCTCAAGCGCGAGCGCTTGATTCGGGTATTGCGACCAGACCGCGGCGAACGTGGCGCCACTCTTCGCGGGGCGGATCGAAAGGTGATTCGCCTGTACGTTCAACTTCGCCGGATCGCGGAGCTTCGCGATGCTCCGGATCGAGGCGTAGACCTGATCGACGGAGACCTGGTCGCTCCCCTTGCCGTAGACCTCTAGGAATTGCCCGCCGCGAATCTTCACATAGCCCGCCGCGTAGTTTTCCTGCCCTCCCTGGGTGGCCGCCGTCACCGTGCCGACCCACGCCGGATAGTCGCGGAACGCTTCCGCCTTCCCGGTCGCGGCCACCACCGCGCCGTGCGCGCGGAGGGAGTCGACGAACTGGGTCGGGGTCACCATCGTGTCGCGGATCGTGCCGAGGCGAAGCTGCATGGCGCCGGAGGAGCCCTGCGCCACGACGGCCGACGGCTGATTCTCCGTCTTCCAACCGTCGGGGAAAATGAGCTGAAAGCCCATTTCGGGATGATAGAAGCGATTCCCCTCGAAGTAACCCTGCCGCGGATCGTCGCCGAAGACGAGCCCTTCGATCCGCTTCCGGTAGACCACGTCGCCGATCACGAGTCCGCGCGGCGCGCCCCCCGCGGCCGCCTGCGCGAGCTGTGTCGTCCGCACTTCTCGGTCACCCGGGTCGGGATGCGTCGAGAGGAAGTTCGGCAGCGTGCTCCCCGACCGCTCGCTGATTCGCTTCAGCGTCGCGTACGTCGAGGGGATGGTGCGCGGGTCGTACCCGGCGCGCATCGCGTACTGAATGCCGAGTTCGTCCGCCTGCGTCTCATGATCGCGGCTGTACTTGAGGAAGAGGATCCCCAAACCCTGCTGCGCGAGCCCGCTGTAGGGGCGGAAGGCATCGACGAAGATGGCGCCGGCCAGGAGTCCGATCCCCGCGATTTGCTGCTGGGTCATCTGTTGCGCGCTGTGGCGCGCCGTGACGTGCCCGATCTCATGCCCGATGATCCCGGCCAGTTGCGACTCCGAGTTCACGTACGCCATGATGCCGCGCGTGATGTAGATGTAGCCGCCGGGAATGGCGAAGGCGTTCACGACGGGAGAGTCGAGAACCCGGAAGTGCCACTTCAGATTCGGAAGGTGCGAAACACTCGCTAGCTTCTGCCCGATCGAATCGACGTACGATTGGGTCGCGGCGTCGCCGTAGAGCCCGTACTCGGCGATGACGGCGGGATCGGCTTCGCGCCCCATCTCCACCTCCCGACCGGTGGAGACAAAGTTGATCTGATGCTTCCCGGTGGCCGGGTTGACGGCGCAGCCGCCCCCGACTCCAAGCGCGGCGGCGAAGGCCGCCATGGTCACGAGCAGAACTCCAGTCCTGCGAACTCGAGTCATCCCTGATTCTCCCTGGGGGAAGCCCCCGGCGAAGTGAGTGCAACCGGAACTGCGATATGATACACCGACAACCGGCCCGCCGTTCCGGCCACGACGCGATTGCCGCCCCTTCCGCCTTCGAGAGGAGCCGATGCCCGCCACATCCGTCGACCTCGACTTCCTGGCCGTCCAAACGATCAAGTTTCTAAGTGTCGACGCGGTGGAACAGGCCCGATCCGGGCATCCCGGCACCCCGATGGGCGCGGCCGACATGGCCTACACGCTCTGGTCCCGCCATCTTCGATTCGATCCCGACGACCCGGCGTGGGTGAATCGCGACCGCTTCGTCCTCTCGGCCGGGCACGCCTCGATGCTCCTCTATTCGCTTCTTCATCTCTTCGAATGTGGGCTGCCGTTGGAGGAGCTTCGCCGGTTTCGGCAGTGGGGTTCGCGCACCCCCGGACATCCCGAGTTCGGCCACACCGCGGGTGTGGAGGCGACGACCGGACCGTTGGGACAGGGATTCGCGAACGCGGTCGGCATGGGGCTCGCGCAGCGGCTCGTTCAGGCGCGCTTTCCGGCTCTCGGGGCGCTTCTCGACCACCGCGTCTACGCGCTCGTCAGCGACGGCGACCTCATGGAAGGGGTGAGCTCCGAGGCGGCCGCGCTGGCCGGACATTGGAAACTGGGGAATCTCGTCTTCCTCTACGATGACAACCGAATCACGATCGAAGGCTCGACGTCGCTTGCTTGGAGCGAGGACGTCGGACGCCGGTTCGAGGCGTACGGCTGGCAGGCGAGCCACGTCGACGGGCACGATCGCGCGGCGGTCTCCTCGGCGTTCGACGCCGCGATCGCCGAGACGTCCCGGCCGTCGCTCATCCTCGCGCGGACGACGATCGGGAAGGGCGCGCCGAGCAAGGAAGGGACGGCGAAGACCCACGGGGAACCGCTCGGTCCGGAGGAGACGAAGCGCGCGAAGGAGGCGGTGGGATGGCCGCTCGAACCGGCGTTCTACGTGCCGAACGAGGCGCGTGCGCATTTCGCGTCGTTGGCGACCGCGAAACGAGCCGAGGCATCGGCCTGGCGCACGCGCTTCGAAACGGCGCGCCTCGCGGCTCCGGAAGAGGCCGCGCGCTGGGACGCTCTCTGGTCGCGCGCGTTCCCGGCCGATCTGGAGGAGCGCCTCGCGGCGGAAGCAGCATCGGGCGAGAGCCTCGCCACGCGCGCCTGGTCGGGGCGGATGATCCAGGTCGCGGCCGCGGCCGTGCCCTCGTTGATCGGCGGATCGGCGGACTTGAGTCCCTCCAATCTCACCGACATCAAGGCCGGTGGCGACGTCGCGCCCGAAGGCGCGAAGCCGGGGTCGCCGATGACCTTCGCGGGGAGGACGTTGCACTTCGGCGTCCGGGAGCACGCCATGGGGTCGATCTTGAACGGACTCTCGCTCTACGGATGCTGGATTCCGTTCGGCGGAACGTTCCTCGTCTTCTCCGACTACATGCGCCCGTCGATCCGGCTCGCCGCTCTCTCTCGCCTCCGCACCATCTATGTCTTCACGCACGACAGCATCTTCCTCGGTGAAGACGGACCGACCCACCAGCCGATCGAACACCTGGCTTCGCTTCGACTCATTCCGGACCTCGAGGTCTGGCGACCCGCCGATGGTCTCGAGACGGCCGTAGCCTGGGCGGAGGCGATTCGGCGGGAGAAGGCGCCGACCGCGCTCGTCTTGACGCGACAGAAACTCGCCACCGTCCCTCGCCCCCCGGCGTTCGATCGCGGTGAGATTCGGCGCGGCGGCTATGTTGCCCTCGGCACCGGGGAGCGCGAAGCCCATGTCACGCTCGTCGCTTCGGGATCGGAGACGTCGCTGGCGCTCGACGCGAGCGCGATCCTCCGGGAACGGGGCGTCCTCGCACGCGTCGTCTCCATGCCGTGCGTGGAGCGATTCGAACTCCAGCCGCCCGCCTACCGTGACGCCGTTCTCCCTCCGGGTGCCCGCGTCACCGTCATCGAGGCCGCGAAGACCGATCTCTGGTGCTCCGTCGTCGGGAGGGAAGCGCTTCGCATCGGGATCGGCCGCTTCGGCGCCTCGGCGCCGGCGGAAGTGCTCGCGGAGAAATTCGCGCTCACTCCCGCGGCGGTCGCGGAGCGGGTCGCGGGGTGGCTCCGACGCGGATGAAACTCGCCCGCGCCGGGATCGTTCTCATCGCGCTGGCGCTCCTCGTTCCGTATGCCGGCTACCTGACCGACGACAGTTTCATCCACTTCCAATTCGCGAAGCACCTCCTCCGAGGCGAAGGGTTCGCGTTCAACGCGGGCGTTCCCACCTACGGCGCGACGAGTCCCCTTTGGGTTCTTCTCCTCGCGGCGACGGGATCCTTCGTACCCGGGGCGTCGGCCACGCCCGAAACGACGAACGTCATGCCGGTTCTCGCCTGGATCGCGAAGGCGTGGGGGGCTCTCTTCACCCTGCTTGCCGTCGTCTGGTGCGGGAGGCTCTCGCGGCGGATCGGCGGGGACGACCGTGCGGGACTCGCCCTCGCCGCCCTCGTGGCGCTCCACGCCTGGTCGGCGCGATGGGCGGTCTCGGGGATGGAGACGCCGCTCGCCTTCTTCCTCATGATTCTCGCGCTCGACGCGATCGCCGCCGCACTCCTCGAGGGGCGCACCCCTTGGCCGGCCGGAGCGATACTTGCGGCCGCCGCGCTCGCGCGGCCGGAGTCGCTCCTCTTGGCGTTGCTCGTCGCCGCGACGCTACTTCTGACGCCGGCGCCCGGGGGGCAGCGGATTCCTCGCCTCGCGTCGTTCGCCGCGGGATTCGCGATTCCGTACGGCGCGTGGCTCGCGACCGCCTGGGTGCTCTTCCACCGCCTCCTTCCGAACACGAGCGGAGCGAAGGCGGGGGCGTGGTTCGATTTCGCCCGCGGCCTCGGCACCCTTCGCGATTCGATTCGAATCGTTCTCGCCGCGGAGCTCCTGCCCGTCGCGGTCCTCGTCGTGGCGCTCGCGCTGGGAGGAGGGGAGCGGCTCCGACGACTCACTCCGGAACGACGGGGCTTCTGGCTCCTCGTCGCGCTCTGGCCGGTCGCGCTCGTCGCGGCCTTCTCGCTGGCAGGCGTTCAAGTGGTCTCGCGCTATCTGATCGTGGCGACTCCGTGCGTTCTCCTCCTCGGGGTCGCGGCGCTCCGCCACTTAATCGAGAGCCATGTCGTTCCGGTGCGGGCGGCGGGAGCGGCGCTCCTCGCGTTCGTCATCCTTCATGCCGCGGAGGGGCTCGTGGTCACGTTTCGAGTGAGCGCGCCGGCGGCCCGCGAACACACGCGCGGGCTCCTCGAATCGCTGGGAGGAATCGGCCGCTGGGCGCGCGAGAACACGCCGCCCGCGACGCTCTTCGCGGTGGCCGACATCGGCGCCTTTGGTTACTACAGCGATCGCCCGGTGCTCGACCTGTACGGACTCGTCACGCCGGCCATGGGACCGATCACGGTCCGGGAGGGATACGACCGAGTCGTCTTCGACCTTCGTTACGAGGGGATCGCGCGCCCCGAATACCTGGTCGATCGAGCGCGGACCGAGGCGCGGTTGACCGTGGCCCCGGAACCCGACAACCCCTATCGCTTCCTCTTCGCCCGAGGCGTGGCGAACCTCGGCATCACGCGACCGGGGGAGTGGTTCTACTCCCTCTACGCGATCGACTGGGCAAGCTGGGACCGTCTTCATCCGAAGCTCGCCGAACGTTGAGCCGGGACGCGTAGAGGAGTAGACTAGCAGGACGGTCAACGGCCCCCGTAGCGTGCGATCAAACTCGCCAACCCGAACAGG
>JANMQV010000193.1:0-2154 GCA_031370645.1 Candidatus Eiseniibacteriota bacterium
TTACCCCACGGGCGGCTACGCCTTCGCCGGCATGCCGATCATCTACGAGCATTGGTGGGACTTCGGAGTCGGCGTCATGGGAAGCGCGCGGCCGTTGGAGTTCGCGCTGGCGCTCGAGAACGGCACGCCGAGCTGGCCCACCCCGACGCGGGATGAGAATTCCGGAAAGAGCGTTCTCGGGCGAATCGGACTCGCACCGTCAGCGGGAACACGCTTCGGCGTTTCGGGAGCGCGTGGTCCGTACGTGTCGGAGTACCTCTCCACGCCTCTTCCGTCGGGGAAGCGCCCCGAGGACTACAACCAGATTCTCCTCATGGCCGACGCCGAATGGTCGCGGGGCCATCTGGACGTTCGAAGCGAGGTTTACCGAAACGGGTGGGAGACGCCCGCGCTTGACGTCTTGAATGTCTCTGGAGGCTACGTGGAGGCGAAGGTGAACCTTCCGGCCGGCCTCTACGCCGCCGGGCGCTACGAGATCATGAGGTTCGAGAAGATCTCCGACTCTCTAGGGGCGCGCCATCCGTGGGATACCGATTGGGACCGCGGCGAGGTGGGGTTGGGATATCGAGCGGCGCGGAACGTGATCGTGAAGGCCGTCTACCAGTGGAACGTCGCCCGGTCTGCGCCAACGGGCGGCGTCGAGGACCGAACTGACGTGCTAGCGGCGCAACTCTCCATTCGATTCTGAGTCACGACGCAGACTACGTACCGGATCGCGATAAAATTTGCGGCCGCGGCATCGGCATCGGCGATTGGCATATCGGACGGTAGCCGAGGGCACGTGACACATGCAACCAGCCGCGGAGCGTTCGCCCAGCAACTGGGAAAGGGGCCGCTTCGACGGTCCACTCTTTCACTAGGCTTTCATGGGAGTGTAGAGTTCGCGATTCGTGATCTGGCTCCCCGAGCGTAACCCTCTTCGAACTAGTGCCACCCAGGCTGGCCAACAGCGAGACGTACGTCCAGAACCGTGGGTCACCGAACAATTGCGATTTTTACCGGGACGCCCCTTGTGCCATCCGATCCGATGGAGCGGACCAGGTAGACACCGTTCGAGAGTCCTTCGAGGCCCATGGTCGCGTAAACCTCTTCTCCGCTAGGGCCCGCAACGACGGCTCGGCGCCTGAGCCGTCCCTGCACGTCATACAATTCGATATCTGCCTGACCGGTGCGTGGTAGCCGCACTCTAATTGTCGCCGTTCTACGCGTTGGATTTCCCAGGATCGACACTGCGCCGACTGAGGGAACCAGTGTGACGCTACCATCAGCGGAGACGCGTTGAACGTATGCACTAAGGTTGTATGGGACTCCCTGATACCACGAGACGAACACACCACCTCGACCGTCGGCAGCCAGGGTACCGCCGTGGCTTCCGATTTGGCCCTGGACTACGCCATGGATGTCCGTTCCTTTGGAAACAACCGTGCCGCTTGCGGGCCATCCTTCCGCAGGCTGCCCAGTCCCTTGTAGGCGCACCAGCCAAATCCCATAACTCTGAGCGTTCCGATCAAACCCATCCCAACAAATGTAGAGTCCGCCCGCTCCATCGCTGCCGGCAGCGAATTGGAACGGGGCAGCGAAGCTCGTTTCCACCCGATTCCCGCCTTGCTGCCAGCCCGGCACTGGAGCGCCATCGCTTCCAAGGTGCGTCGCGTAGATCTGCCCCCTGGCGTCGGGCCAAATGATGTACGCCCCGCCAGAGGAATCGCTTATTGCGATCGGGTTGTTCTGCCAATCGGCCGTCGCTACGACTGGGACTCCGCCACTTCCCCCCCATCGTCGGACTCCTGTCCCGTCGATCCTGGCGGCATACACGTCGGGCAGATTTTCGGTGGAGTCGGCACGCGAGTCCCGCCAGCAGACGATCGCGCCAGCGGTGCCATCAGGGATAAGGACGGGGAAATCTTGTTTATAGGATGCGACTCCTACTCCAGTTCCATCGATTGGCCACCCAGTCTGCGGAGTACCATCTTGTTTGATCCGCGTTGCATAGATGTCCCCGTCCTGCCTTGAGCCAGTGAATGGCTCATCTCGAGCGTCCCGCCAGCAGATCACGACCCCCCCGGTGCCATCTGGGACCATCGAAACCTCGTCCTGAGAGCCGGGCGCACCGCAGATCGTTGTTCCCGTTAGCGACCACCCCGGCGCGGGCAC
>JANMQV010000204.1:0-1530 GCA_031370645.1 Candidatus Eiseniibacteriota bacterium
CGAGCCCGGGGGTCTTGACCGCAGCGACGGAGTTGTTCGAGGCGCTACTGGGAAGTCTGTCGCGGAACGGGGTGCTCGATCTCGGGAGGCAGACAGACCAGCGGATGGCGTCGAGCTAGCGGCGGCGCTTGAAGCGAAGGGGGATCCCCCGGCCAAGACCGAACGGGAAGATCACCGCCACGAATGCGATTTCTCGCCACCCCGCCTTCTCGAACAACTTGATCGAAGACACGTTTGAGTGCCAGATTCGGGCGTAGAGCATTCGAAATCCGCGGCGACTCATATCCCAGGCGGCATGATTCAATAACCTGAGGCCCAGTCCCTTCCCCCGGTATCGCTCGCCGGTCGTGATCTGCACCAATTTTGCCTCCTGCTCCTTCAGCGGCCAGAAGTTTCTCCGGCGATACTGTTTTCCGTACCAGAGCCAGCACCCCGCTCCGAGTTCGTTCCCCACGAAGGCTCCGTAGCCGACCGCGTCCGTCTCCGCATACGCGGAGAGGCTCCGCAATTCCGGATCGGGGGAAGCCGATGCCTCCGCTCCACCTTCCAGCGGACGAATTCCGAGGGCATCGCCTGGCGCGCCCTGCGCTGACGGAAGTGGGAGTTCGTAGATACGGTAGAGTTCATACTCGCCGAGGAGACGCGTGGCGATCGTGGCGACAATGGTGTTCACGGTTTCTTCGGCGTGTCGGCCGCGGTCCCCGGCATCCCGCGACGGATCAGGTTTCGGATCCTGCTCTTGATCTTGAGCGCCTCGAGCAGCCGGCCGACCGCGCCCACCGATTCCTCGAGCGCCGTTTGAACGGCGACGATCAAGAGCGTTCGTGGTGACTTGCGGAGGTAATAGAGATCCGCGCAGAACGTCGTCTTGGTCGAGAAGAGCTGCTTCTGGTCCGTTTCGCCTTCCAAGAAATCGAACATCGAGAACTTCCCCTCCCCGAACAATTGCTCCAGGGCGAGATACTGTAGGACGGTTCCCGGAGAGAGATTCCGGAATTCCGGATCGTAGCCGAGGAACTCGTAGAGAAGGATGTCCGAGTCCTTCCACGCCGGGCAGAAGAGGTAGGCGACGGGCCGGTCGCCCGCGAACAAGAGGTACGCGCGAATCTGATCCGACGCGGCGCGTTCGATCGTCGAGCGTTGAAACTCTTCATCCGTCGGGAGCCCCGCGTCGAGAAGGCGTTCCTGATACGTGAGCGCGGAGACTCTCGCCGCGAGTCGGAAGAACTCCTCTAGTTCCGCCGCCGTCCGGTAGGTACGCATGCCGCCGGACGGGCCGGCCGCCTCCGCGAACTTCCGGACCTTTCGCCCCATCGTGGAGCGCGTCTTCGCGGAGAACTGGCCGAGGTACTGGGCGAACGGTCCGCGGAACTCCGTCGTGCAGCGCCGATACTGCCGCGGGGCGTACCGGATCCAGCCCGACTCGAATCGGACGCGGCCGACCGGGTTCGGAAGTGGTTGGGAGCGGATCAAGACGCCGTTGCTGCCCCGGACCGACAGCGAATCCAGTGCGGCCGGGTCCGGTTCCTG
>JANMQV010000212.1:0-1888 GCA_031370645.1 Candidatus Eiseniibacteriota bacterium
TGGGGAATGAACCCCCACGGGCATCACCTGACAAACGTTCTGCTGCATGCCGTGAACGCCGCGTGGGTCCTGGTTCTGGGCGTGCTCCTTCTGCGGTTCTCTCGTCGCCCGACTTCGACGGAACCAGCCCGAGATCGCACCTCGGCGATCTTCGGCATGGGAATCGCGGCGGTTCTATTCGCCGTTCACCCTCTGCGGGCGGAATCCGTTTCCTGGATTTCCGACCGCAAGGACCTGCTTTGCACGTTCTTCTCCCTGCCGGCGGCGATGGCGTATCTGATCTATTCGGATCGAAGGGGCGCGGCGAACGCGGGGCGCTGGCTGCTGACGTCGTTTTTGCTCTTCGTACTTGCCGTTCTGTCGAAGGCGACCGCCGTTGCCTTCCCGATCGTCTTGATTCTTCTCGACTGGTTTCGCGGGCGGGATGACGGCGGCCGGTTCCGAGAAAAGATCCCGTTTCTTCTGGTCGCCGCGAGCGTGGCGGCGTTGTCGCTCACGCTCTCCCCCCACACGACGCCGTCGTACGCGGCCTCACACTTGACCCGCTTCGAAGGGATACTGTTTCCCTTCTATTGTCTCTCGTTTCCTCTCTACAAAACGCTCCTGCCGTTCCACCTGGGGCCAATCTATCCGCGGGCCGAGCTTGAATGGATGATCGCCGGCCTCGCCCTGGTCGCGGCGTTCACGGCGGCCGGCGTGATCCTGGGGAGAAAACGTCGGAAGAGTCTGCTCGTGGTGTGGCTGGTCTATCTGCTCTTCTTGATTCCCAACGTTGCCGGCCTCTCTTCGGGGGCGCAGCCGGTCGCCGACCGGTATTCCTATCTCTCGACGATCGCCCTCTATCTTCTCCTCGGGGCCGCCATGTCCGCGGCATGGGACCATGGCGGAATCAGCCGCCGTTTCTCGATCGTGCTCTCCGGAGGAGCGCTGGCGGTGATCCTTATCACCATGACCATCCCCCAGGCGGCCCACTGGCGATCCTCCACATCGCTCTGGGAGTTCGTGGTCGCGAAGTTTCCCGCGAAGCGCGATTACACGGACGCCTACATCAACCTCGGAGTCGCCTATGAACAAGCGGGGCGGCGTGCCGAGGCCCTCGGCGTTCTAACCAAGGCGGTGGGGATGGACCCGGAGAATCCGAAGGTCCTTCACAATCTCGGGATGATTTCCTACCACGATGGGAAGCGGCGTGAGGCATTGGGATACTTCCGACGAGCCTGTGAGGTCGATCCACATCCCGCCTTGGCGTACTTCAATCGTGCGCTCGTCTCCGAAGAGTTGGGGTTGTACGACGAAGCCCTTACGTCCATGGTTCAGGCGGCTCGGCTCGGATCGAAGGACGCACAAGCGGCGCTCTCGTCGCGCGGCATTTCCTGGTAGGGCGCGGGGCTTTGGAAGGAACGATGAGTACGATCGGATTAGCGCGGTGCCTGAAGCCATCGCTCAGGCGCCGCGCCCGCCAGAATCCCCTATTTCAGCAACACGACCTTTCGGCTCTCCTGCACCGACCCCGCCCTAAACTTCACGAAATAGATCCCCGCCGGCGCACGCATTCCGGTGCTCGTCGTGCCGTCCCAAGAAGAGGTGCCCGAACCCGACATGAGACCCTTCGTGAGCGACCGGACCTTGGCGCCCGCCGCGTTGTAGATGTCGATCGTGACCTGCACCGGCTTGGCCATGGAGTAGCGGAATGACGTACTCCCCCCGAATGGATTCGGCCCCGCCGCTTCGAGCGAGAAGGCGCGCTGGGGCGCCGGCGTCGCGACCTTCATCCTAGTAACGGCCGCCTCGAACCTCAGAGGGAAGTGGGGGTTACTCGCCTCCCTCTCGGGGTGGAAGCATCACGGGCCTACCCTTCCACCTTCGCGAACTCCACGCGTCGGTTCAT
>JANMQV010000233.1:0-1917 GCA_031370645.1 Candidatus Eiseniibacteriota bacterium
GCAGCTCGTCTCCGCGACAAACGGTTCGGGATTGCGATCGCATCTCTGCCCGGGCGGGTCTAACATTGTGAGAATGATTGCCCGTGCGACGCAACTCCTCTCCCGCTGTCTCCTCCTCTGGGCGCTGACGTACGGTACCGCATGGTGCGCCAGTACAGTGTCCCCGGTCACCCCCATCTTATCGCATGAGTTCCTGAGAACTCCCCAAGGCGCTGAAGCTGGCACGGCATTCGGAGACGAGTACTGGTGGGATGGGTTCGGCTCACCGACTACGGACGGTTATGTATTCACCGCCACTGAGTTCCAAGGTTCTCTCGTCATCGCCGGGCAGTTCTCACGAATCGGCGATGTGCAGGCGAACAGCATTGCGCGCTGGGATGGAAGCCGGTGGACCCCGCTCGGGGCGGGCATCAAGGCAGGCCAGGTGCTCACCCTCATTGTCGATCATGGCGACTTGGTGGCTGGCGGTTCCTTTTGGACTGCGGGAGGAAGTGAGGCCAAGAGTATTGCCCGATGGGATGGGAGCGATTGGTCGGCGATCGGAAGCGGATTCCAGGATGAGATGGCTCGCCCAGCCACAGTCTTTGCGCTGGAATCCTACGATGACACGTTGGTCGCGGCGGTCGAGACGCCTCAGGGTGACTACCTGCTCCCCTCTCGTTCCGGAGTCTCACGATGGAACGGGTCCGAATGGTTGCCCCTGGGGCCGAGCGCTAACGGACGGGTCAGCTCCCTTGCGGTCCTGGACAAACAGCTCTTTGTAGGCGGGAGCTTCGATTCGATCGGCGGAGTGCCCGCGGCCTGCGTCGCTCGCTGGGATGGATCGAGGTGGTCCGCGATGGGAGGAGGCGTTGGGTTGAGTTGGGGCCCCGCCAACGTCTTTGCCCTTTCCGTGCACTCAGGCCAACTATTCGCCGGCGGGTCGTTCAACTCTGCGGACGGGAGCCCCGTCGTAAACGTCGCCATCTGGGGCGGCACTGCATGGCAACCGGCAGGCTCTGGCCTGCTGAACGGCGTGTCGACTTTCGCCACTCAACGGGACACCCTCTTCGCTGGCGGTGGTAACGCGATTGCACGCTGGAATGGACAGGACTGGGACTTCCCTGCACCTCCGCTAGCCGGGACGCCTGGCGGCGTCGTCCCAATTGGAGATGATCTCATCGCCGTCGGATCAATCGTTGCGTTCAATCCCGGAGAAGATCACCCGGCAGCGCTCTCGGTCGCTCGACTATCTGCCGGGAGATGGCAGGCCATCAACAGTCTGACAGGGCGGATGCACGGCGTCGTCGGCTATGGAGGAGAGGGCACGGACATCCTTTCGATGGTGGCCTACCGGGGCCACATCGTCGCGGCGGGCTCGTTCCGGTACGCCGGAGCGCCTCCTGACTGGATCGATGTGAGAGACCTTGCCGAATGGGACGGCTCGCGGTGGTCGCAGTTCCCGCTTCCCCCGAGGGTGTCTCAGATCGTCGATCTCTTGGCTCAGGGAGACACCCTGTATGCGAGTGGATCCTTTCAGCCCCAGCCGTCCGGCGACTCCACCTACTCGTACACGTCCGTCTACAGATTCGACGGCGAACAATGGGCTCCGCTTGGCGAGGGGCCACCATCTTACGTTTTGGCCATGACTCTTTACCAAGGTGACCTCTACGTGGCGGAGGCTCAGTTCTCACCGAATCCGGAAACCCACATCCGCCGGTGGACCGGCGTCGGCTGGGACCTGATCGGAACGGCCCTTGGATCTACTTTTCCAATCGTGATGGCTCTTGTGGAACACGAAGGCAAGCTCATCGCTGCGGGTCGCTTTCTGACGATGAACGGGGTACCTGCAGCCGATATCGCAGAGTGGGACGGACTCGCGTGGAGGCAGTCTGGCCCTGGATTCCCCACACCCTCGACGTACTATTCTGAAGCGAT
>JANMQV010000058.1:0-10168 GCA_031370645.1 Candidatus Eiseniibacteriota bacterium
CGCCGCACGACCTCGCGGAGCGCGACCTCGCGCTTCGCTCCCTCTTCCCCGATTTCCTTGAAACCCGCCGAAATCACGACGAGCGCCTTTACACCTTTCTTGCCGCAGGCTTCCACTGCTTCCAAGACACCGACTGAAGGAACGACGATGATTGCCAGATCCACTTCGCCCGGCACGGCGGCGATGTTTGAATAGGCGGGAAGCGATTGGACGTGCGTGGCGTTGGGATTGATCGCGTAGACCGGCCCCTGGAAGGGCTGCTCGGTCAGGTTATGCAGGATGGCGCCGCCGATTGCGTCGCGACGGCGCGAGGCGCCGATGACCGCGATGCTGCGGGGCCGAAAGAGTGGATCGAGTGATTCCGGCATGGGGCTCTCCTCTCGGCGCGCCTCCGTGGCGCGACCGAAACGAGTGTATCACTTCAGCGGAATTTCGCGGGGTGGTCCGGAGGTAGCGCGAGAGCGCTAGGGTAGCCCCGCCTTACGGCGCGCCGCTTCCACCTGCCGCGCGAGGGCAACGTCCTTATCCGTGATGCCACCCTGGTCGTGGGTTACAAGCGAGAGCGTGATGTTGCTGTATCGGATGTCGATGTCGGGGTGGTGGTTCGCCACCTCCGCCAGTTGCGCCACCGCGTTCACGAAGACGATCGCTTCGGGGAACGAGGGGTGCGCGAACTTCTTCTGGATCATCCCGCCGATCACGCTCCAGCCCGGGAGCGTGGCAAGTTCTTTCGCGAGATCGGAATCGCCGAGGCGCGCCATGCGACTACCAGCGACCAAGAAGGTCTGGGTCGGGCATCATCTCGGGCGACCAGGCGTCGGGCATGATCTCGACCTCGGAGTCCTTCCCCGTCACACGCTTCATGACCGCCTTCACCTCCGCGACGATCTGCGGCGCGTAGGGGCAAAACGGCGTCGTGAGGAGCATCCGAACCATCGGCGGCTCCGACACGAGGTCTACCTCGCGGACGAGTCCGAGTTCGATGATGCTGAGATGGATTTCCGGATCCACTACTTCTTCGAGCGCCGTGCGGACTTCTTCTTCGGTTGCCATGAGTTCTCCTTCTTCTAGTCCGGGAGACCGATCAGAAGATCGTCCCCCTCGACGCGCACTGGATACGACTCCACCGGGGTGATGGCCGGCATGCAGGTGGCCGCCCCGCTCTTGATGTCGAATCGCGCCCCGTGGCGGGGGCAGATCACTTCCTGGCCATCCAACTCGCCTTCGGCGAGCGGGCCGCCGTCATGCGTGCAGATGTCCTCGATGGCGTAGTACGCGCCGTCGAGCCGATACACCGCGATGTGGCGGTCTTCAATTTCGAACACTTCGGGGCGCCCTTCCGGAACCTCGGTGGAGCGCCCAATCTTCACGAACCGCGCGGTGCCGGCGCTCATGCCTCATCCTCCTCTTTCCACCCCTGAATACCGTACACCCCCACCTTCAGCGTCTTGAGCGCGAGTAGCGCGCATTTGAGCCGGACGGGGCCGAGTTCGATTCCCAATAACTCGAGGACGTCGTCGCGATTGAGCGCCTTCACTTCCTCGAGGGACTTTCCAATAATCTCATCCGAAAGCATCGAGGCGGCAGCACGGCTGATCGAACAGCCGACACCGCTGAACTTCACGTCCTCGACCTTTCCGTCCTTGATCTTCAGATCCATCCGGATCCGGTCGCCGCAGAGCGGATTCGAATCCTCCGCGCTGACGTCGGGATTTTCGATCGTCCCCCAGTTTCGGGGATTCTGGTAGTGGTCGATGATGTTCTGACGGTTGAAATCGTCGAGGCTCATCGGTTGAAGACCGCCTTCACTTTCTCGATGCCTTCCGCCAGCCGCTCGACCTCCGTCGCGTCGTTGTAGACCGTGAACGAAGCGCGCGCGGTCGCCGGAACGCCGAGCCGAGCGTGAAGCGGCATCGCGCAGTGGTGTCCCGCGCGAACGGCGATTCCCTCCCGGTCGAGCTCTCCCGCCACGTCATGGGCATGAATGTCCGCCACCGTGAAGCTCAAGACCGCGCCGCGATCTTCCGCGACGGGCGGGCCGTAGACCGTGACGCCGGGGATCCTCTCGAGCGTCTCGATGGCCTGGACGGCCAGTGCGTAGCCGTGGGCGTGGACCGCGTCCATACCGAGTGCGGAGAGATAGTCGATGGCGGCGCCGAGACCGACGGCATCGGCGAAATTCATCGTCCCCGCCTCGAACTTAGAGGGCGGATCGGCCCAGGTCGATTTCTGGAGCATGACTTCGCGGATCATTTCCCCGCCGCCGAAGAAGGGCGGCATCGACTCCAGATGCTCTCGCTTCGCCACGAGCGCGCCGATGCCGGTCGGGCCGAGCATCTTGTGCCCCGAGAAAGCGAGGAAGTCGGCGCCGGTCGCCTGGAAGTCCACGGGGAGATGCGGCACTGCTTGGGCGGCATCGATGAACACGATCGCCCCGACTGCGTGCGCGCGCCGCGTTAGTTCAACGACCGGATTGATCGTGCCGAGCGCGTTCGAAACCCAGGTGAACGAAACAATCTTCACCGGAGCCTTGAGGAGCGTGTCGAGATTCGTGAGATCGAGCCTGCCGTGCGAATCGATCGGGATGTGGCGCAACTCGGCGCCCTTCTCCTCGGCCAGCATCTGCCACGGCACGAGATTCGAGTGATGCTCCATCTCGGTCGTGAGAATCACATCGCCCCGGCCGACGTTCTTCCGGCCCCAGGCGTTCGACACGAGATTGACCGACTCGGTCGTTCCGCGCGTGAAAACCACGTCGCGGGCCGAGCGGGCATTGACGAAGCGCGCCACCTTTTCGCGCGCCCCTTCGTACGCCGCCGTCGCTTCTTCGCCCAACAGGTAAACACCCCGGTGGACGTTGGCGTTGTGGAGCCGATAGAAGTCGTCGAGCGCCTTCAACACCGAGGCCGGCTTCTGCGTCGTCGCCGTGTTGTCGAGATAGGCGAGAGGCTTCCCATGGATCTTCCGTTCGAGGATCGGGAAGTCGCGGCGAATCGCCGCCACGTCGAGCCGCCGCGCGGGCGCGGCCGTCGGATTCACTTAACCGTCCGCCTTTCGCTCCACCGCCGCCGTGACGAGCGCGCGCAGCGATTCCGCGGGAATGCGGTCGAGGACCGGCGTGAAGAAGCCGCCGATCACGAGGAGTTCGGCTTCGTGGCGCGAGAGACCGCGGGACATGAGGTAGAAGAGTTGTTCGTCGTCCACCTGGCCGACCGTCGCCCCGTGCGTGCAACGGACGTCGTTCGCCTCGATTTCGAGACTCGGAATCGAATCAGCCCTCGCTTTGTTGGAAAGAATGAGATTCCGGTTCGCCTGGTAGGCGTCCGAGCGCTGGGCGTCCCGATGAATCTTGATCAGGCCCTGATAGATCGTGCG
This sequence comes from Candidatus Eiseniibacteriota bacterium, assembly GCA_031370645.1. GTDB lineage: Bacteria > Eisenbacteria > RBG-16-71-46 > SZUA-252 > SZUA-252 > SZUA-252. Next base: position 3,376 of record JANMQV010000058.1, read on the forward strand.
GGCACGGCCACGAAGCGCTCCCTTGAAAAGGAGGTCGCTGACGGAGTGACCGACCTTGTGGTTCTGGTAGGTGTGGAAGTCGAAGTGCTGTGTCTCGCTCCCGAAGTAGCAGCCGGAGAGCTTCGCTTCGGCGCCTTCGCCCTCCAGGTACATTTCGAAGTCGGCCTTCCGGAGCTTTCCGCCGAGTTCGGTCACGGTCCAATGGAAGCGGGCGTCGCGCCCCACGCGGACGCGTTCGGTGCCGAAGTGGTAGACGTTTCCGCCCCAACGCTGGAAGGTGGCGAAGTGAAGCGTCGCCGCCTGGCCCACCGTGAGTTCGGTCACGCCGGAGCAAACACCGTTCCCCGGCTCACCGGCCGAGACGTACTCCTCGATCACCGTGGCCGCAGCCCCTTCCTCGAGCGCCACCACGATGTGCGGGAATTGCGCGAGGTGCGGCGTCTGGCGGGTGATGACGATGCGAATCGGCCGATCGATCTTCACGCCCTTCGGGACGTGAAGGAACGCGCCGCCCGTCCGAAGCGCGGCGTTCAGCCCGGTGAAACGATTCTCGTCGGGACGCACCGTCGCGCCGAGATAGCGTTCAACGAGCGCCGGCTGAAGGCGCGCCGCCTCGGCGATCGGAGCGAACGTCACGCCCTTCGCGGCGAACTCGGCCGAGCGCTCGACATACACGATTTCGGAATCGATGTGCACGAGAAGCGCCGAGCGCTCCTCCGCGGGACCGATCGCCTCATGGAGCGACTCGGGAAGCGCCGCCGCCGACTTCACCATCGGATGCGCCGCCTGGTACGGAATCAGTTCTTCCCACTTGAAAGTGGAGATGTCGGTCCGGCGCCATAGTTCTTCCAGGCGGCCCGGGAACGCCGTCTTCTGGCAGTAGGTCCACGCCGCGGCTCGCCGCTTTGCCAGGAAGTCGCTGTCGCCGCTTCGCGTCGCGAGCGCGGCGATGTCTCCCTGCTGGATCGACCCAAGCGTCGGCGCCACGCCCATCGCCGAAGCGACGGCGGGAGCCGGGGTCGTTAGTTCAGTCGGATTCACTCGTGTCTCCTCGTTCACGCTGCTGGAAGTTGGGCCGGTCAACCGACCGAGCCTTCCATTTGCAGCTGGATCAGGCGATTCATCTCGACGGCGTACTCCATCGGAAGTTCCTTCGTGATCGGCTCGATGAATCCGCTCACGATCATCGCGGCCGCTTCGTCCTGCGTGATGCCGCGGCTCATGAGATAGAAAATCTGCTCGTCGCCGATCTTCGAGACCGTGGCCTCGTGACCGATGGAGACCATGTCCTCCTCGATCTCCATGTACGGATAGGTGTCGGAGCGCGAGTCCTCATCAAGGATGAGCGCGTCGCACTTGACGGTCGACTTGCAGCCGTGCGAGCCCTTCGTCACCTTCACGAGCCCGCGATAGCCCGCGCGCCCGCCATCCTTGCTGATCGACTTCGAGATGACGTTGGACGTCGTATCGGGAGCGGCGTGGACCACCTTGCCTCCGGCGTCCTGATGCTGCCCCTTGCCGGCGAACGCGATCGAAAGGATTTCGGCGTGGGCGCCTTTGCCCACCATGTAGACGGACGGGTACTTCATCGTCAGTTTGGATCCGAGGTTAGCATCCACCCATTCCATGGTGGCGTCCTCGTGCGCCATAGCGCGCTTCGTGACGAGGTTATAGACGTTGTTCGACCAGTTCTGGATCGTCGTGTAGCGGCAGCGGCCGCCCTTCTTCACGATGATCTCGACCACGGCCGAGTGGAGCGAGTCGGTGGCGTAGATCGGCGCGGTGCAACCCTCGACGTAGTGCACGTAGGCGCCTTCGTCGACGATGATGAGCGTCCGCTCGAACTGCCCCATGTTCTGGGCGTTGATGCGGAAGTAGGCCTGAAGGGGAAGATCGACCTTCACGCCCTTCGGCACGTAGATGAATGAGCCACCCGACCAAACCGCGCTATTGAGCGCCGCGAACTTGTTGTCCGACGGCGGAATTACCGTGCCGAAGTATTCGCGGAATAGTTCGGGGTGCTGCTCGAGCGCCGACCCGGTGTCGAGGAAGATGACTCCCTGCGCCGAGAGCGACTCCTTGATCTTGTGATAGACGGTCTCCGAGTCGTACTGGGCGCCGACGCCCGAGAGGAATTTCTGCTCGGCCTCGGGAATGCCCAGCTTATCGAACGTCCGCTTGATGTCGGCGGGGATGTCTTCCCACGACTTACCCTGCTCGTCGACCGGTTTCAGATAGTAGTAGATGTCCTGAAAATCGATATCGCTCAAGCGCCCGCCCCACGTCGGCATCGGCTTCCGCTCGAAGTGCTCGTACGACTTGAGGCGGAACTCGCGCATCCACGCCGGCTCCTTCTTCATATCCGAGATCATCGTCACGACGTCCTTGTCGAGACCCTTCCTCGACTTGAAGATCGGGGCGATGTCGTCGTGGAAGCCGAACTTCTCCTTGTAGCCCTCGCGGATATCGAGGACCGGCTGCTGCGGCTGCTGGTCGCTCATGATCTAGCTCCTTGCCCGAGGGCAGTTAGGCCGCGGTCGCTTCGCGGATCTTGTCGTAGCCCTGCGCTTCGAGCTCGTGCGCGAGCTCCGAACCGCCGGACTTCACGATGCGTCCGTCCACGAGAACGTGGACGAAGTGAGGCTTGATGTAATTGAGAATGCGCTGGTAGTGCGTGATGAGAAGGATGCCCAAGTCCGGGCCGGCGAGCGCGTTCACGCCCTCCGACACGATGCGGAGCGCGTCGATGTCGAGGCCGGAGTCGGTCTCGTCGAGGACCGCGACCTCGGGGCGAAGCACCGCCATCTGGAGAATCTCGGCGCGCTTCTTCTCGCCGCCAGAGAAGCCATCGTTGATGTAACGGCCCGCGAACGACTCGTCCATCTTGAGAAGCGCCATCTTCTCCTTCACGAGCGAACGGAATTCCTTCGGCGGCATCGGCTTCTCTTCGCCCGCCGCCTTCCGCTTCGCCTGGAGGGCCATGCGGAGGAAGTTCGCGACGCTCACGCCCGGAATCGCGATCGGATACTGAAACGCGAGGAAAAGTCCCTTCCGGCCACGCTCGTCCGCTTCCCACTCCGAGATGTCCTCGCCGTGGAAGAAGACCTTGCCCGAGGTGATCTCGTACTTCGGATTTCCCATGAGCGCGTTCGCGAGGGTGCTCTTGCCGGAGCCGTTCGGGCCCATGATGGCGTGGATCTCTCCCTTGTTCACGGAGAGCGAGAGTCCCTTGAGAATCGCCTTTCCCTCCACGGCGACGTGGAGGTCTTGAATCTGGAGTGTCGGGGTCATTCGGTGTTTCTCCTTTTATCGGGCGCGGTGTTCGCGCCTGGTTCATGGCCGGAATCGGCCGTTATACGCTGAAACTCTCCCCGCAACCGCACGCCTTCTTGGCGCGAGGGTTGAGGAACTGAACGCCCGATCCCAGGAGCCCGCGCTGGTAGTCGACCGTCGTTCCCTCGAGAATCGCGAGCGAACGGGGGTCGACGACGACGGTCAAGTCGTCGTACTCCAGCACCAGGTCCCCCGGACGCGCGGACGTGGTGAAGACCATCACGTAGTGATATCCCGAGCAGCCGCCCGCCTTCACTCCGAGGCGGAGAATCTGCCCTTCCTTCCCTTCGCGAGTGCGTGCTTGCTTCACGTACGCGACCGCGCCGGGCGTCAACACGACCGTTCCCGCCGGGGCGTCGGGCCGCGCTTCGGGATTCGGTGAAATCGATTCGGTCATCGGCTCTTCGTTCCGAGGGGGATCGTGATCCCGCCTCCGTTAGCGCCGCCCTGAAGGCGCGCCGATACGTGAAATCCCGCGACGAGCGCGGGCTCTTCCTTGACGCCGTGATCCACCGGGCACTGCGGGCAATCGTCCGCCGTCGTGCGCACCGGCTGGCACTGATCGCAGGTGTGGAGGTAGTGAAGCGCCTCCACGAGTTCCTGCTCCAACGTCTGGTAGCGCTTCAATTGCTCCCGCGTCTCGGTGAGGCGCGACTGAAACGCCTCGCGAAGCGTGGCCATGGCGGTCGGCCCGTAGTGGGTCTCCTGCCACTCGCGCCGAAGGCCCTGGATTTGATGAAGCGTGAAACCGCATTCCTGCAGCAGTTCGATCCAGCGGATCTGACGGATCGCGGTCTCGTCGTAGAGTCGAAAGCCGCCCTGAGACCGCGTCGCGGGCGTCAGGAGTCCCAGCTCCTCATATAGATGAAGAGCCCGGATCGACTTCCCGGCCTGCTTGGCTAGGTCGCCTACTTTGAGGAGTTTGCTTTGATCAATCGTTTCCATGGGACCTTCTAGGGTTAGATGCGGATCGTACCCTTACGTGTACGTTAGAGTCTATCCCATTTTTCGGGTGGTCGGGGGCTCGGGGCGAGGGGAAGTTGGGTTTTCTGGCCAGGGGGTGAGTGTGACCTTTATCACATTGGAAATGAGTGGTTTAGGGGGATATCCCCATCCGGGGAGGCAGACAATGGCGGAACCCAAACGGCCCCTCGCGGGCTTTGGTAGTATGTCCGGGAGCCGGATCTTGGATGGAGTCAGGACAGCCTAGGAGGACCACCGTGTTTCGACACCCTGTAGTTCGACTGACCGCGATCGCCCTAATTGCTGCGGGCGTGGCGTTGGCGGCCCATGGATGCGGCAGCGATAAGAAGAACCCGACCGGGCCGGGAGGCGGCGGAACGCCCGCTGATGTGACGATCAACATTGTTGGGAATTCCGGCTCGAGTTCCTTCTCGCCGAGCCCCACCACGGTTACCGTTGGGCAGACGGTCTCGTGGAAGAACAATGACACGACGACCCACACGTCGACCGCGGACGGGAGCGCGTGGAACACCAACAACATCGCTGCCGGCGCCACGAGCGCGCCAATCACCATGAGTGCGGCAGGAACATTCCCCTACCACTGCAACATCCATTCGAGCATGACCGGCACCTTGACGGTGAACCCTTGACCGAATTGATGCGGTTTCTCCACGTCGTGGGTGCGGTGGTTCTGATCGGAGATTTGCTTTACGGCGGTTTCTGGCTCACGCGGGCAGTGAAGCGCGGCGACGCGGGACTACGCGGTTATGTCCTCGCCACGATGGCGTGGACCAGCAAATCGTACGCGCTCCCGGCGATTCTGGTGAATTTGATCGCCGGGCTGGCTTTGATTCACTTCAAGCACACGCCCATGAAGACCGCGATCTGGCTCTGGATCGCGGTGCCGCTCTACGTCGTGATGATGGGCCTCTGGCACGGCGTGTTGATTCCGAAGCGGAAGAAGATGGCGGCAGCGTTTGGAGAGCCGGAAAAGGGTGGAAAGTCGGCGGGAGCGGCGGGCGATTTCGATTCCATGGCCCGCGGGTGGCTCAGCGTGAACGGCGTGATTTTGTTTTTGCTCTTCGCGATCCTCGCTTTGATGATTTGGAGGCCGTCGCTTTAGATTTCGGCTTTGCGCGGCGTTTGGGCTTCACGAGGCGCTTCGGCTTCGACTTCGGCCTCGATTTCGATTTCGGTTTAGGTTTAGGTTTCGACTTGGATTTCGATTTCGGTTTCGACTTGGGCTTCGATTTGGACTTCGGCGCCGTGGCTTCCCGCCTCGGCGCCGTTCCCTTTTCCAGCGTCGTCCAGCGCACAAAGGGCAAGAGCCGCGACACGCCGCCGTGTGTCCCGAACGGCGTGGGGCGCTGAAGCGATCCGATAGCGGTGATCCGCGGAATTCCCAACTCCGCGAGCCTGCTTTCCAATCGTTCCCGCCGCGATCCGCGCTCTTCGATCCCGATCGCTTCGATGAACTGCTCGGCGCCGGCGACAGCGCCGATGAATTCCTCGACATTCTTCACGGCGTGAACGCGAACGACGCGATGGCGCGGCCCCGGTTCAAAACGAGCGCTCCCTTCCGCGATCACCGTCCACTCCGTTCCCCGTTCCGATTCGAGGATCCGCGTCACGCGCCCCGTCGCGGCCTCGAGCGCAGCCTGCGCCCGCGAGAGTTGCACCGATGCGGCCTCCGCGAGCACCGGTTCCCGCCGCGGTAGCCGGCTCGCGGCCGCATCGAGCGCGGCGCCGAGTGCTTCGGCGAAGGCGACCGGCGTCACCATCCCGCCACGTTCTACGTAGAACGCGTGCGGCGAGAGGCAGCCCTGCTGATCGTAGAGCGCCACGTCGTGCGCCGCTCGGGCGGCGAGTGTTGGGAGCGATCCGCGCCGCATCGCGCCCGCGCCGATGTAGCCGACGCTCACCTTCGGTCCTTGAAGCACAACCGCGGCGCCGGGCCGAGTCGCATGAGAGATGCTTGTGACGGCCAATTCCCCGCCGAAAGCGAGAACCGCGGGCGCGCGATCAAGCGCCACGCGATCGAGCTCCGTTTGCCCGCCTTTCCACCAGACGACCGCCATGCAGGCGCCGAGGTCGGGATCGATCTCCGCGATCGCCGATGCGAGAAGCGGCGCGAAGAGCGGCTCCTGCGCCGCCGTCTTCGCGACAAGCGCCGATTTGAGGAGTAGGGCCGAGAAGAGCGGGAGGACCGGCACGGTCGGAACGTTGCCGGCGTAGATCTGAAGCATCCACTCCGGCCCGTGCGCGCGGCGGCGCGTGCCGCCGGGGCCGGGCATAGGGCGGTCGAGCGCTCTGGTCGAGCCCAATTCTGCGGAGAGCCAGCGCGAGAGCCCTCCGTGCGCGAGCGGCTGAAAGGCATCGTCGAGCGCCTGCGAGACCATCGGGGCGGAGAACGTGCCGGTGCGACCGAGCGCGTCGATCGCCTCCCGCCGCTGCTTGGAGCGCGGATCGAGATAACGCTCCACCACGCGATCGAGCG
>JANMQV010000095.1:0-1989 GCA_031370645.1 Candidatus Eiseniibacteriota bacterium
CGAAGCCCTCGCGCGTGCGCCATTCGAGCGAGTTCGATGACGCCCGAATCGCTCTCGCTCCAGTAGCCCGCCTCGCCATTCGTTTCGATGACGGTTCCCGTCAAACGATCCTGCCACCCGAATGGCGTGATCGAGATCCACTCCACGTTGTCGCGAAGGAGAGGCCGGAGCGCGGCGTCACCCAGCCGCCGGCCCGACACGAGGTTCACGCCCCTCATCTTGCCGTCGCGGGAGAAGAGATCTCGGGCGCGGCCGGTTTCGTTCGTCGTTGCGGCGTCGTGGCTCCAGGGAACCGGCGCCTCGTGCCGATAGGCGCGATATCCGAGCCCGAGCGCCGTGATCGCGGCGGCCGGGAGGGCCACGCGGGAGACGAACGCGGCGGCCAGCGCGCGGACGCCTCCGCGCAGGAAAGCGCGCCGGAACGAGCGGCCGATGACGAAGAGGAGGTACGGAATCGCCGCGATGAAGTAGCTGAGGGGGTTTCGCGTGATCCAGCGCAGGAACCGCGGCAGGCGTTCCACGATCTCGGCGGCGGTCGCGCCTCGACCGGCGAACATCCCGACGACGGTGGCGACGAGCAGGACGAATCCCGCGACGTAGAGGAGGCCAAATAGCCGGAGTTCCCGGGCGCGAACATCAGTCATGGCGCCCAAGCCTATCACGCGGGGTGGTCCGCTTTTGCGTAGGATGCTACTCTGCGTCGAAACGAATCGCTGCCCGGATCGGTGGGGACCGCTCGCGGCGGCTCAAAATCCTTTGCGACAGCGCGGAAGGCAGCGACCACGGAGGCTCAGTGCAGACCATGAAGCGACTTCTCGACATCTTGGACCGTGATACCGCTTCGCCGGCGGCGGACGTGCTGGCCTCCCGCTACCGCGGCGCCATGCTCGGGCTCGCCGCGGGAAATGTCCTCGGGCTACCGGTGGAGAGCCACTCGCGCGCGCTCATCGCGCGGCACCATCCGGAAGGTGTGCGCGACATCCCGCGCGAAGAACGACGGCTTCCCTGGGACGACGACCTCGCGCAGGCCGTGATCCTGGCGGAATCGATCCTGGAACACGACCACGTCGACGTGGAGGATCTCTCGGTTCGCCTTCTCGCGTGGCGGCGGGCGAACGGCCGCGGCATCGGACACCATACGCGCCGCGTCCTCGACGCGATCGAGGGCGGGGTGCGCGTCTCCGACGCCGCCCGGTCGATCTGGGAAGAATCGGGGCGGAACGCAGCCGGGAACGGTGCCGTCATGCGGTGCGCCCCCGCCGCACTCCGCTGGCGCCGCGATCCGGAGCGCCTCGTGGAGGAGACCAACCGGAGCGCCCTCGCCACCCACCACGACCCGCGCTGCGGCTGGTCCGCGGTGGTGGTGAACACGGCGATCGCGGTCGCGCTCGAGGGTCGGCGTCTCGATCCCGCGGATCTGGCCGATGCGGTGGATGAAGCGGGAGCGCCGGCGTCGGTCGGCGTCGCCGTGCGCGCCTGCGACGGCGTCATCCTCGATGTGCTCGCGCTCGACCACGACAACACCATGGGCTACACGCTCAAGACGATGCAGGCAGGGCTCTGGGCCCTGGCGCAGGATGCTCCCGCCGAAGCGACGCTCATCTCGATCGTGAACGCCGGCGGCGACACCGACACGAACGGCGCCGTCGCGGGCGCGATGCTGGGTGCCTACCACGGCGCCGCGGCGATTCCGGCGCGCTGGATCGAAAATATCAGCGGGACGTCGGAACTGACCGACTTGGCCGATCAACTGCTGGAGCGCGCGAGCGGATAACGCCGCTAGAACTGCACCCCCAGTCCCACGCGAATCACGCGCCCCTGCTGAAACACGCGCGGATCGTTCACCGTGTACCAATCCTCCATGCCGTCGCCGTCCCGGTCCGGGACCAAGAAAGCCCCTCCGGCGCGGCCGGTTTCGGTGTAGTAGATTCGGTACGACTGCCCGTCGACCTGGTTTTGCGGCCAGAGATCGGGCTGAAGCGCCACGAT
>JANMQV010000100.1:0-6016 GCA_031370645.1 Candidatus Eiseniibacteriota bacterium
CTAGGAGTTCTTCTTCTTCGACGCCGCGTTGTTCTTGTCATGGCCGTTCCCACCACCGCCGGGAGCAGCACCCCCGTGTCCCACGTGGCCGCGCGCGGAGGTCCGGCGCGGCCGAGGCGCGGGAAATCCTTCCCGCTCCCAACGAACGACGAGATCTTCCAGCACGTCGCCCGAATGCTCCACGACGCGCGCCCAGTAGGCGCGCGCCTTCTTCACATCGAGCACGGGGTCGCTCCGCTTGCCGCCGTAGTAGAGGAGCGATCCCGGCGCCGGATAGGTCATCAGCGAGGTGCGCGCTTCGAAGGCGAGCGACGGATCCCAACGGTCGGAGAAGACCTGATCGGGCGCGATGGCGATCATGGCGGCGGTCTCATCGACGCCCGCATGGCCGCCCGGCACTCCGAAAACTTCCTCCGCGATCGGATAGCACTCGGTCCACCACTGGAACGAAGCGACGTACGCGCCGGTCTCCTCGTGCACGCGGCGAAGCGAATCGCGGAGCGCCTCGTTGTTTCCGCCGTGGCCGTTCATCACGACGACGTTCCGAAATCCCTGGTGCGTGAGCGTCGTGACCACCGCGGAAACGTACTCCCCGAAGGCCGCCGCCTTCACGTGCGTCCCGCCCGCGAGCGCGCCGAGTCCCGCCGTGACGCCGTACGGAATCGCCGGCGCCACGAAGGCGTTCAGCCGGTCGGCCAGCGCTTCCGCGAGCCGCGTCGCGATCTCGTTGTCGGTGCCGAGACTCGTGATTCCGTGCGCCTCGAGGGTTCCAACGGGGATCAGGACGGTCGAGACCGGGTCGGGAACCCACTCGGCGAATTCCATCCAGTTGAGGTGGGACATCCGGCGCTCGGTGGGGCGGTCGTCTTTGGGTTGGGCCATCGGCTCCTCCAGGGGGGACTTACTTCGAGATCAGCGGCGCCATTCTACCGCTTCCCCGGGCCGGGAGCATCCGATTGCGCCGCCGGGGCTTTCCCGCTAGGATTCAACGGTTTCCGGAGGCTTGCGGAGCATCTCCGAGGCCTCGATCGGCCGCTCCTGCGGCCCTAGCCCGAATCGTGGAGCCCCACCCTGTCCCGACGCCCCGCCATCGAAGAACTCCGCCGGCGCCGCGAAGCCGTCCTCCAGGGAGGCGGTGAGGAGCGGATCGCGAAGCTGCACGCCGACGGCCGGCTCACGGCCCGCGAGCGCGTGGACCTTTTCCTCGATCCCGGCTCGTTCCAAGAAACCGGCGTCTTCGTGGAGCACCGCACCGTCGACTTCGGGATGGCCGAGCGGCGCATTCCGGGCGACGGCGTCGTCTCGGGGTACGGGACGGTCGATGGACGGAAGGTCTTTGTCTTTGCGCAGGACTTCACGGTCTTCGGCGGCACCCTCTCGGAGGAGAATGCGCGGAAGATCTGCAACGTGATGGACCTCGCGCTCGAGAACGGCGCGCCCCTGATCGGGCTCAATGACTCGGGCGGCGCGCGGATCCAAGAAGGCGTGCAGTCGCTCGGCGGCTACGCCGAGATCTTCCTCCGGAACACGATCGCCTCCGGCGTTATCCCGCAGATCTCCGCCATCATGGGCCCCTGCGCCGGCGGCGCCGTCTACTCCCCCGCGATCACCGACTTCGTGCTCATGGTGAAGCAGACGAGCCAGATGTTCGTCACCGGCCCGAACGTCATCAAGACGGTCACGAACGAAGACGTCACGTTCGAGGAACTCGGCGGCGCCATGACGCACAATTCGAAGTCGGGCGTGGCCCACTTCGCGGTAGACGACGACGAGGCTTGCCTCGTCGCCATTCGCCGGCTCCTCTCCTATCTCCCCTCGAACAACGTCGACGACCCGCCGCGCCGGCCGACGAACGATCCGGCCGACCGGATGGATCAGCGGCTGAACGAGATCGTCCCCGTCGAGCCGAACAAGCCGTATGACATGAAGGAGATCGTCCGCGCCGTCGTCGATGACGGCGACTTCTTCGAGGTCCACGAGCACTTCGCCCCGAACATCGTGGTCGGCTTCGCGCACTTGGACGGACGTCCGGTCGGGATCGTCGGGAACCAGCCCGCCATGCTGGCCGGCGTGCTCGACATCAAATCCTCCACCAAGGCGGCGCGCTTCGTTCGCTTCTGCGACGCCTTCAACATTCCGCTCGTGACGTTCGAGGACGTGCCGGGGTTCCTGCCGGGCACCGAGCAGGAGTGGGGCGGGATCATCCGCCACGGCGCGAAACTCCTGTACGCCTACTGCGAGGCGACCGTTCCGAAACTGACGGTCGTCGTGCGGAAGGCCTACGGCGGCGCGTACGACGTCATGTCGTCGAAGCACATTCGCGGCGACTACAACGTCGCCTGGCCGGGCGCGGAGCTCGCGGTCATGGGCGCCGAAGGCGCCGTGAATATTCTCTACCGGAAGGAAATCGAGGGAGCCGACAAGCCCGCGGCGTTGCGCGCGAAATTGATCGAGGAGTACAACGACAAGTTCGCGAATCCGTACGTGGCCGCGGCACTCGGCTATCTCGACGATGTCATCGAGCCCCAGGAGACGCGCCCCCGCCTCATCCGCGCGCTCCGCATGCTCTCGAAAAAGCGCCAGTCGCTTCCCCCCAAGAAGCACGGCAACATTCCGCTCTGAGACCGGGAGTTCCGGTGCCGAAACCAAAGCCGATCCGAAAGGTCCTGGTCGCGAATCGCGGAGAGATCGCTATTCGCGTCTGCCGGACGCTCCGCGAAATGGGGATCGGCGCGATCGCCGTCTATTCCGAACCGGATCGAAGCGCTCCGCACGTCTTCGCGGCCGACGAGGCGTACTTCATCGGACCCGCCGCGGCATCGCTCTCCTACCTGAACGCCGCCAAGATTCTCGAAGTCGCCCGCGAGTCGCGCGCCGACGCCATTCATCCCGGGTACGGCTTCCTCGCCGAATCGGCCGCGTTCGCCCAGCAGGTGTTGGACGCCGGCCTCATCTGGATCGGGCCGTCGCCGGAGTCGAGCCGCGCCGTCGGCGACAAGGTGAGAGCGCGCGCCCTCGCCATTACCGCGGGCGTGCCGGTTCTCCCCGGAACGCCGGGGCCGGTCTCGGAGGTCGCGGCGTTGAAGAAGGCGGCCGACGAAATCGGATACCCGGTCGTCCTGAAGGCGGCGGCCGGCGGTGGCGGCAAGGGAATGCGCCGCGTGAACGCGCCGGGGGAGTTCGAATCCGCGGTCCGTCTCGCGCAGGGCGAGGCGCGCGGCGCTTTCGGCGACGACCGGCTCTACTTGGAGCGCTGGGTGGAGCAGCCGCGCCACATCGAAGTTCAGTTGCTGGCCGACGAACGGGGCAACGTCGTGGCCCTCGGCGAGCGCGATTGCAGCGTGCAGCGGCGCCACCAGAAGGTGGTCGAGGAAACACCCTCCCCCGCGCTCGATCCGGCCAAGCGGCGCGAGCTCTGGGATCTCGCGGTGAAGGTGGCGCGCGCCGGCAAGTACACGAACGCGGGCACGGCCGAATTCCTCATGGACCGCCAGGGCCGCTTCTACTTCCTGGAAATGAACGCGCGACTACAAGTAGAGCACCCGGTCACCGAAATGGTGCTCGGAATCGACCTCGTCCGGGAGCAGATCCGGGTCGCGCAGGGAGAGCCACTCGACTTCACGCAGGCCGAGGTGAAGCCGGTCGGCTCCGCCATGGAGTTCCGCATCTACGCGGAAGACCCCGACAACGGCTGGCTCCCCCAGGCGGGGACGATCCGACGCCTCGTCCTTCCCGACGGGCCGTACGTTCGCTGCGACTTCGGCGTTCGCGCGGGAGGCGAGGTACCGGTCCACTACGATCCGATGATCGGCAAGATCATCGTCTGGGGACGGACACGCGCCGAAGCGATCGCGCGCGCGCGCCGGGCCATCGCGGAAACGGTGATCGAAGGGACGCGCACGACGCTTCCCTTCCATCGCTGGATCCTCGAGCAGAAGGAGTTCGTCTCCGGCGAATACGACACCGCCTACCTGAGCAAGCACTTCCGCGAAGCGCTCCCGCCCGACGCGGTCCGCGAGGAGCGGGAAGCCGCCATTCTGGCCGCGGCATTCACGGCGCTGGAGCGAAGCACGCCTTCGGCGATGGGCGCTCGCCCTGGCGAAGGGCCGAACGGCGACGCGGGAGATGGAACGCCCGTGAGCCGGTGGCGTGACGCGGTCTCGCCGCTCCGAACGGTCCCCGACCGGGGGTGGAAGTGAAACTCGTCCTCGAGCGCATCACGGCCGCGGCCGCCACGGAGGCGACCGAACACGAGGTCGAACTCCGCCCCGAAAGCGACGGATTCGCCGTGACGATCGACGGCCGAGAACACACCGCGGTGGGGGCGATCGGAGAAGTGACGCGCGCGATGGTCGACGGCCGTCCGGTGGAGGCGTCCGTGCGGCGCGAAGGGGACGCGATCGTCGTGGAGTACCACGGCCGCCGCTACGCCTACCGCGTGCGCGACGCGCGCGCCCCGAAGATCGCCCGGCGGCGGCACGAGGAGGCCGCGCGCGGGGAGATCCACGCGCCGATGCCGGGGCTCGTGGTCGAGATATTGACCGCGGTCGGCGAGCGCGTGGAAGCGGGCCGACCCTTGGTTGTCATCGAGGCGATGAAGATGCAGAACGCGCTCCCCGCTCCGCTCGCGGGGAAGGTGACGCTCATCGCCGTGGCGACGGGGACAGCGGTCGAATCGGGTGCGCTTCTTCTCACCGTCACACCCGACGAGGAGTGAGCGTGGCTCGCTCGGATCTCGTTCCGCGCGGCGAGGGCTCCCCCAGTCACCCCGGTCACCCCAGTCACCCCGGTCACCCCGAACCCCCCGGCCACCCAGGACAGCCTCCCTTCACGCGCGGCATCCACCCCTCGATGTACCGGTCGCGGCTCTGGACCATGCGGCAGTACGCCGGATTCGGGACCGCCGAGGAATCGAATCAGCGCTACCGCTATCTCCTCAGCCAGGGACAGACCGGGCTCTCGGTGGCGTTCGATCTTCCCACGCAGATGGGCTACGACTCGGACGGCCCCCGAGCGGAGGGCGAAGTCGGGCGGGTCGGGGTCGCCATCTCGACGCTCGACGACATGGAGCGGCTCCTCGCCGACATTCCGCTCGAACGCGTGAGCCTTTCCATGACGATCAACGCGACGGCGATGATTCTCCTTGCGTTCGTGATCGCGGTGGCGGACCGGCGCGGCGTCCCGCGCGAGAAGCTCTCCGGAACGGTTCAGAACGACGTCCTGAAGGAGTACATCGCGCGCGGGACCTACATCTACCCCCCCGCGGCGTCCCTGAAAATCGCCACCGACCTCTTCGAATTCTGCTCCTCCGATGTGCCGCAGTGGAACACGATCTCGATCAGCGGCTATCACATTCGGGAGGCGGGCTCCACCGCGGCCCAAGAGGTCGCCTTCACGCTCGCGAACGGACTCGAATACGTGAAGGCCGCTGTCGATCGCGGCCTCGCCGTGGACGCCTTCGCGCCGCGCCTCTCCTTCTTTTTCAACGCGCACAACGATTTCTTGGAAGAGATCGCGAAATTCCGCGCCGCCCGAAGGCTTTGGGCGCGGCTCATGGAGGAGCGCTTCCACCCGACCGATCCCAAGTCGCGGATGCTCCGCTTCCACGCCCAAACAGGCGGCTCCACGCTCACGGCGCAGCAACCGCACAACAACATCGCGCGCGTGGCCGTGCAGGCGCTCGCCGCCGTGCTCGGAGGGTGCCAGTCGCTCCATACGAATTCCTTCGACGAGGCGATCTCCCTTCCGAGCGAGAAGGCCGCCACCACGGCGCTTCGCACCCAGCAGGTGCTCGCGTTCGAATCGGGCGTGATCAACACGGTCGATCCGGTCGGAGGGGCGTGGGTCATCGAGGAATTGACCGACCGAATCGAGCGGGAGGCGCGCCACGAGATCGAAGTCATCGACGCGCTCGGCGGCGCCGTTCGCGCGATCGAAGCGGGCTACCCCCAGGACGCCATCGAGCGGAGCGCCTACGAATTCCAACTGGCGCTGGAGCGGGGCGAGAAGATCGTGG
>JANMQV010000102.1:0-2106 GCA_031370645.1 Candidatus Eiseniibacteriota bacterium
GCGGTGGCGCACCGTCGCCACGTCACCCGCCCATCGCCATCCCTTGGGAAGCGTGACGGTCCCCGTGCCGCCGTAAACGGCGCGAGCGAGCGTGGCCGTCTGAACGCCGCCGGGAGTCGGATCGTCGTGCGTGTAGCCGCCGTACGCCGCGACGCGAAGCCGCGAGCCGAGCGAGCGGGTGAGTCGCGCGGCGTAGATGTCGCTTCGCGCCTCGCGCGCCACGCCGCCCGCCGAGCGAGGATGCGACTCGAGCGCGACGTACGTCTCCACCATGCCGACGCCACCGCCGTTCCAGGTCGCCTGCGCGGCGCGCCGCGGTACAGGGCTCGCGAAGAGCGGCGCCCCCGCGGCGAGGCTCGGCGCGAGATCTCCCCACTCCACGCTTCCGCGCATGGTCGTCAGTTTCACGTTCGTCCGCTCCGGGGAGCCGGAGCCGTTCTTCGTGTCGTCCAGCCGGAGTCGCCAGAGGGAGGTCGCGTCGAGACGCGCGCCTGAGCCGAGATCGGCGGAGAGTTCCGCCTGGGTCCAATCGGTGATCGATCCGTCCGCGCCGCGATACTTCGTGCTCAATTGCGAAAGGCCCTTCCCCGCGCCGAAGCGAAAGCGCCGCGGCTTCGGCGGCTCGGCGCCAGCCTCTTGCATCGCCTGTTTCTCTTCCGGTCCGATGCAAAGGAACGTGATCGGTGCTGAGCCGACGCTCTGCGGCGACTCGACCACGAACTGCAGGCGATGCTCGCCGATCCGCCGCGTCGGGAGGGGGCCCGGGAGGCTCACCGTATCGGGCCTTCCCGATTCCAGGAATCCCTCCGCGAGCGCCACGAATTCGCCGTCCATGTAGAAGGCGCCGCGAAACGGCCCCGTGCCGATGCCGGTGACGACCGCGCGGGGGAGAAGCGTGTCGCCGACCGCGATGACGGTGCCGGGGAGGGGCGATTCCAGAAAGACCGACCCGATGGCAATGCTCGCGCCGATCGCCGGCGTGATCTGGGCGCGTGTGAGGATCAGGGTGTTGTCGCCGGGGAAACTGGTTGTGCGAATCCGCGAGGAGGCCGAGAAGCTATAGGGGAGCCCCGTTTCGTCGGTTCCCTCGAAGACGAGTTCGAGCCCCAGCATTCCGCCGCTCGCCGCCGCGTCGTCGCGGGAGAGCGTGATCGGCACCGTGAGCGCCCCCGAACCGTGTCGCGGAATGGTCGCGTAGATAGGCACGTCGGTGAAGCCGGTCGGGACGATGGAGAAGGGGCCGTTCAGGTCGATTTCGTCGGCGGGATAGAAGCGGTAGCGCGCGTTCGTGAAGGTCGCGGAGGTGCCTGCCAGTTCCTGGACGCCGATCGTAATCGGAGTCGGGATTTCGGGTACGAGCGAGACCGACTCGAAAACCCCCTGTTTCCCGACGCGCTGCACGTTGGCCCGGGGAGCGACGGTGAAATAGACGAGCGGAAGATCGGTCGAACTGTTCTGCGGATCGGGCGCCTCGATGACGTTCACCTTCATGCCGTGGAGATGGCCGAACGTCATCGATTGAACCGGCTTCAGGTAAACCGTGTCTCCGAGGGCCGACCAGCGCGGCGACTGAAGCGCGAGGAGCACGCCGCCCGCTCCCGAGTCGAGATCGGCCACGGAGAAAGCACCGCTCTTCGCGGTCGGCTGATCGAAGACGAAGGAGAGTTCCGCTTCGGGTGCGACGCGATCGGCGTTGTTCGCGGGATTGGTGGCGATCTGCGTGATGGGAGTGGCGCTCGCCTTGCCCGGCGTCGCGGCGGTGATCGCGAGCGCGGCGCAGGCGAGGAGAGCGGCCGAACGAAGCGATGCCCGGCGAAGGCGCGAGCGGACTCGGATGAGGGATTGCGACATGGCGGTGAGGGCCTCTATCATGGAGGGCCTATGGTAACAAGAAAGCGCGCTCCCGCAACGACTTCCCGCAGGCGACCGGTGGCCATCCTAGGGGCGACCGGCACCGTCGGGCAGCGTTTTGTCCAGCTCCTGGAGAACCACCCCTGGTTCGAGGTGGCCGAGGTCATGGCCTCCGACCAGAGCGCCGGAAAGTCGTACGCCGAGGCGACCGGCTCCCGGTGGAAACTGCCGAGCGACATTCCCGCCTCGGTCGCC
>JANMQV010000124.1:0-10229 GCA_031370645.1 Candidatus Eiseniibacteriota bacterium
CACGATTCCGGGATGCTCCATCGTTCCCCAATACCGTGGCGGCACCGCGACATCGAGCTTTCCGTAGGGAATAGCCATTCCGAAGAAATCCTCGAGCAGCCCGACCGCCTTCGAGGTCGATTGGCGGGCGTAGCCGAGGTCGGCCGTGCGGCCGCGGGGAACGATAAAGCGGAGCGGCGTCCCGTGGTGTCCCGCCGTACCGGCGTTCACGATCTCGAACGGTCCGACCACGAAGGCGACGAGGTAGCTCGGCAGCGGCTTCGTCTCGTTGAACTTCCAGGTCTTGCCGCCACGCTCGACGGTTACTCCCGCGAGGGGCGCATTGGAGACCGCCACATCTTGGGAGCGCGTGTGAATCGTGACGCGCCATGGCACTTTGAATCCCGGCTCGTCGAAGCAGGGGAATGCACGCCGCGCATCGACGGGCTCGAAGAAGGTGTAGGCGTACCACCTGCCGTCGGGCTCTCGTACTCGGTAGATGCCGCGGCTACGAACCGAGTCGATCGTGCCGGTATACGAAATGCGCAAGGTGGCGGGTCCCGCCTCAACCGCCCGAGAGAAGGCGAACCCAAGGAAGTTCTCGCCACCCACAACGGGCCGCGCCTCGACGTCCACGCCATGGGACGCAATGCTTGCCGACTTCACCTGGAGATCCGTTCCGTGGAGCCAGAGGAAGGAGGTGGTCGCATCGAACGTGAGGTCGATCGCCACCGATCCGCTGAAGGCGCCCTGGGTCGGATCGATGGAGAGATCAACGGCGTACCGCGTGGGTCGGGCACCGGAAGGGAGCCGGAGGGAAGGCACCGCCGGATGAGACGGTTCCCCAGCCGAACAAACGGACGCGACAAGTGAGCCAGCCAGAAAGACCAGAACCGCGAACGGATGTATCGAGCGTGACGCTCGCGGAGAGCCGATTTTGGCGACGACAGAGTCCATGCGGAGAGGCCTCCCGAGAGTGGAGCGGACCGAGCCTGGGAACTCGGCCCCCAATCATGCACCCGTACTGTAGATATACGTAACGCATTTAACCACAATAGATTCCAATTGTTCCCTTGGGTCGCCCAGGTCTAGCGTCCCCAACCCGACGTGTAGAATGGCCTATTAATGCTTCAAAAGTATGATTATCATACATTCATGAATAAATTCGCAGCTCTATCCCCCCTTCCACGTGCGGCGGCAAGCGCGATCGAGCGCGCCATGCGGACCTCGCCGGTCGTCGTTCTGCTCGGGGCTCGCCAGACCGGGAAGACCACGCTGGTCCGATCTCTGCCCGCGCTGGCGAAACGGCCTTACCTGACACTGGACGACTTCGAGCTTCGCACCCAGGCCGAGTCAAATCCAGAGGAGCTGGTGGCACGCGCTCCGCTGCTCGTGCTCGACGAAGTTCAGCGGGCGCGAGATCTGCTCATCGCGGTGAAGCGCGCGGTAGACGAGGACCCGAAGCGAACGCCGGGGCGGTTCGTGCTCACAGGCTCAGCGAATCTTCTCCTCATGGAGCGCGTCGGCGAGACACTCGCGGGGAGGGCGACGTATGTCACCCTCTGGCCCTTCACGCGGCGCGAGCGCCACGGGTTCGGGGACACGGGCGCCTGGAGTGAACTCCTTGCGTCCGAATCCAAGAGTTGGACTCGAATCCTTGCCGCGCATGGGAGCCATGAGGAGTCGTGGCACGTCGCGGCGCGGTTGGGTGGCCTGCCGGTCCCGTCCCACCAACTTCATGCGGAGGATGCGCGCGCGGATTGGCATACGGGATACATTCAAACCTACCTCGAGCGTGACCTGCAAACGCTACGAGCCGTGGAGAATCTCTCGGAATTTCGCCGATTCATGCGAGCCGCGTGCCTACGGATCGGAGGGCTCCTGAACCAAACCGACCTGGCACGCGATGTTGGGATCTCGCAGCCCCAAGCCCACCGGTACCTGAATCTGTTGGAGGTCAGCTACCAGGCGATCCGGCTTCCGGCCTTCTCGGTGAATCGCACCCGTCGCCTGATCAAGGCGCCAAAGCTCTACTGGAGCGACACCGCGCTTGCGCTTCATGTCGCGGGGGAGAGTGAGCCCCGCGGAGCACATCTCGAGAACCTGGTGCTCATGGACCTTCTCGCTTGGCGGGACATCCAAGCGCGCCGTCCCGAGATTCTCTATTGGAGGACAGCGACCGGCCAGGAAGTGGATTTCGTCATCGAGACGCCGAAGCGGCTACTCCCCATCGAAGTGAAGGCGTCGGCGCGGGTGTCGCCGGCGGATGCCAAGGGGCTCGAGGCGTTCTTGGAAGACTATTCGGACCTGTGCGACGGCGGACTGCTGTTGTACGGCGGCACGGAGACCTACCAACTCACGCGGCGGGTACTGGCCGCGCCGTGGTGGGGAGTCTGCTGAGGCCTGCTCGCGCTCCGGGTCTTGGCAGCCTGGCGCGAGAACTGTCGCGAGTTTGTCGCAAGCCTTGTCGTGAGTTTGTCGCAAGTTCACGTAACCGACTTGCCCACAATATATTCCAGGCTGTTGGTTTGACCCTTCGAGGCCAGCAGGCCTTTCTCGATCATAGCCTGGAGATCACGCTGCAGCGTCCTCCGGTTCACCCCTGGGGAGAGCGCCTCAAACTCCTGGATCGTGAGCCGCCCCTCGTCGAGCACGTGGCCGAGCGCAAGCGCCTGCCGGTCCGAGAGGCTGTGCTGACGGGCGAGGACATCCCGACGGATGGCGCGCTCGCCCCGCACCTTCACTTCGTCCAACTGGGTCGCGAGCCCAAGCGTGAAAAACTCGAGCCACCCGGACAGGTCCATGTCTCGTTCGCGCACACTCTGGATGGCTCGGTAAAACGCGGATCGATCGCGGTCGTAGTACTCGCTGATCGTGAACAGCCGCTTGAAATCGTAGCCCGCGCGATAGAGGCACAACGTCGATAGAAGACGGGAGGCTCGGCCGTTGCCATCCAGGAAGGGGTGGATGTGGACGAGCTGGAATTGTGCCGCGCCACTCGCCAGCACGGGGTGGACGTCTCCTGGCGCGTTCAGCCATTCGACTAGCTCGCGCATGAGGATGGGGACGTCATGGGCCGGCGGCGGCGTGTAGACCACCTCACCGGAGGACGAGTTCACCACGTAGTTCTGAACGTGGCGGTACTCGCCCGGTGCGGCCGAGCCTCCGCGCACCCCTCCCACGAGGTGCTTGTGAATCTCGCGGACGAGGCCTTCGGTGATCGGGCCACCATGGCCGAGATAGGTGGAGACGAATTCAAACGCCCCGCGATAGTTCAGAAGCTCGCGGACGTCGTCGGGGTCGGCGTCGGGGACCGCCTCGCCGGCGAGCAGGCGTTCTGACTGCTCGAGCGTGAGCCGCGTACCCTCGATGTGCGTCGTGTGGTGGGCTTCGAGCACCAGAGCGCGCTCGCCCATCCGCCGGATCCAGTCCTCGGACAGCTTGGCCGCCTCGAGAAACCCGCGTGCCCGCTCTATGCGCGTGAGCGCTGCGGTAATCGGATTCGTGACCGTGAAGCGCGGCGCGAAGCTCATGCGAGCAGGATACCGCGTAGGGCACCGCCGACGCATCCCATTCGGACGCTCCTAGAACTTCCCCCCATCCACGTCGCGAATGAACCGAATGACCCCCTCGAAGTACGTCTTCTGATCGTCGTACATCGCGAGGTGAGCCCCGTTCGCACAGTAGAGAAACCGTCCGCGCTTCACCATCCCCGCCATCTTCTTCATCACTTCCGGATCCATCGTGTCGTACTTCGCGCCGATCGTGAGCGTTGGGACGGTGATCTTCCCGAGATCGGCCATGCGATCCCAATTCGCCAATTTCCCGCTCGCGCCCAATTCACTCGGCCCCTGCATCGGGACGTAGACCTTCGGGTTCACGTGCTTGAAGGCGCGTTTGACGGGATCGGGCCAATCGGCCGCGGGAATCCGGAGGAAGTGCTTCTCGTAGTGATTCGGAATCAGCAGTTCCATGTAGCGCGGATTCTCGGTGTCGCCCGCCGCTTCCAACTTCTTGATCTCCGCCAGCACCGCCGGATCCATCTGGGGGAAGATCACGTTCGTGGCGTATTCGTTGTAGAGCGGAATGCTCCCCACCATGTTCGAGATGATGAGTCCCTTCAGATTCTGCTGATACTTGAGCGCGTACTCGATGGCGAGGATGCCGCCCCACGATTGACCGAGGAGGTAGAAGTTATCGGGCCCGAGCCCAAGCGCCTTCCGGACCGTTTCGACTTCCTCGACGAAGCGCGGCGTCTCCCAAAGATCCGGTTCATCCGGCTGGTCGCTGTAGAACGATCCGAGTTGATCGTAGTAGTAGTACTCGATCCCCGCGCCGGGGAAGTAACTGTCGAACGCTTCCAAATATTCGTGCGGGAAACCAGGCCCGCCGTGGAGGAGGAGTACCTTGATCTTCGGATTGTTGCCGATGCGTTTGGTCCAGACGTGGAAGGTGCCCTTGGTGGTCACAATAGGGATCATCTTCACGCCGCCGGAGAGCAGGTCGTCCCGACCAGAGTAGTCGAGGTAGTTCGGAGGGATCGACCCTCCGGAAGCGGCGTAAGTTGTTGCGGCGGTGAGTACTAACGACACAGTAACGAGCACCCCAACGGTAAGACCAGAAAATCTCAAGCCTCCTCCTCGAGTGGAAACCTTCAAGAATCCCAGAACTCCAATCAGCACACTAGCTAAACACCCTACAACATTTCTCTAGGATGCGTTATAATGGCGCCCTCGAGGGGTCACCAGGACCGGGCGGATACCGTTTACCGTCAGGAGAGGTGGCCATGTTGTATCAGTTGCCGAAACCGCGCCGAATTCCACGATTGGCCCTAATTGTGGCGGTCGGCTTCGCGGTAGTGGGTCTCGCTTTGTCGCTTCCTGCCTCGGCCCTTCCGAGTCTCTTCGGAGGGAAGCTGTTTTACGCGGGCGGCGATGTCACGATCGATGTCCTCCACTCCGACACCGCGTACGACGAGGTTCTCCAGCTCCGATCAGCTGTGTCGGTGCTCGACGTCGCCTACAGTTCGAAGGTCGGCTCCAAATTCACCTTCACTCAGCAAGAACTCGCCGCGCTGGGAATCGGGTTGGGTGACGAGCTCCAGTTCGGACTCCACGTCCTCAATACGAATCAGAACTTTCTGATCGGGCCCGGCTCGCGAAACGTCGATGGGCTCGACCATGCCTACGTGCGGGGCGGCCGCTCGAACGTCTTCGTCGCATTCGAAGATCTACTCGGCGGCGGTGATCGCGACTATAACGACGTCGTCTTCCGCTTCTCCGGCGTGACGACGAGCTATACACGCCCCGTGCTAACGCGCCCGGATGCTCGCATCGGCACGGCCTCGGCGCCGACCGGGCTCTTTCTGATGTTGTCGGGGATCGGGCTA
Source organism: Candidatus Eiseniibacteriota bacterium (assembly GCA_031370645.1). GTDB lineage: Bacteria > Eisenbacteria > RBG-16-71-46 > SZUA-252 > SZUA-252 > SZUA-252. The sequence continues at coordinate 5,369 of JANMQV010000124.1, forward strand.
CTCGCGCTGGCGCACCGCAGGCGGTAGCACCCGCGACTCAAGTTTGGTTCGGGCCCATTCGGCGTATCCAGCCGGGCCCGGACCATGAGCGCGCCCCGTGCACAGCTCGCCGCGATCGGAGAGGCTCGAGACCCAGTACGTCGCCGGGCCGTCCATCCCCAAAGCGAAGAACCCCTTTCCATAGTAGCGGAGCTGAAAACGACTCGCCCGATTACTAGCGAGATGGCCCTGAAACGAAAATAGTGAATGGGTACGGCAAGTCCTAAGCGACTCGGAGGTTGCAAGGCCGCCGGTACCCGGGCAGTACGCCGCGGTCCTCTGGAGGGCAGGCGCCTGGGGGAGTAGGTCGATCTTCGGCGCCTCGTCGGAGGTTGCAAGGCCGCGCGGGCTAGAGTTCGGAATACCGCGCCACGATCACCGTGACGTTGTCCGGCGCCCCGCGCTCGATCGCCAGGGCCAACAGCGAGTCGCACGCGTCGTCGCATGAGGGCGCGCTTCGGAGAATCTCGGCGATCTCCTCGTCGCGCACGAGTCCGGTCAATCCATCGGTGCAGATCACGACCGCGTCACCCAGCTTCAACATCACGTGATGTAAGTCGCTCCCCGCCGCCGCGCCGCCACCTCCCATTACGCTCGTTAGAAAGTGCCGCTGTGGATGCGTCGCCACCTCCTCCTGGGAGATGGCGCCGTGATCCGCGAGATGCTGTGCGAGCGTGTGGTCGCGCGTGATGTGGCGCAGGGTGCCGTCGCGATAGAGGTAGGCGCGCGAGTCGCCGACGTGCGCCACGAAGAGATCGAGCCCGACGCTGTAGGCCACCGTGAGTGTGGTGCCCATGCCCGCGACTTTGGGGTCTGCCGCGGCATGCTTCATCAGGGCTGCGTGCACTCCCGCGATGTAGCCCTTTGTGCGCTCGAAGTACTCGCGGATCTCGGAGTCGCGTGTGGCGGGATTGTCGAGACTGAGGAGCCACTTCGGGGAGCGGAGGATGAGGCGGAAGGCTTCGATGAGTGCTTCGCGGCTTGCGACTTCGCCGGCGGCGGCACCACCCATGCCGTCGGCGACGGCCATGATGTGGCCGGCCACGTCGAAGTGGGATTCGAGTTCTTCCTCGGGGATGCTGCTCTGGACGCGCTCGAGAAATCGGCCGGTGCGAAAGACGAGATAGGCGTCTTCGTTGGCTTCGCGTTTTAGCCCGCGGTCGGTCCGGGCGGAGACTTCCACGTGGATGGGCTGGAGCATGGAGGGAGGGTAGCGCAATTTCCCCGCACGGTCCTATCGACTATACTCCCGGCGTGGCGCGGTCCTCGGGCGACGGACCGGTGGCTGGTTGTGCAGCAGCACTCGCTCGGCAGTGAACGCAAACAGGGAGAGTCAAATGCGCAGGGTAGTCTTGTTTTGTACGGTGTTGATGCTGGCGTTTGCCGCGACGGTCGCGGGCCAGGAAGCGACCGCCCCGATGCACAAGATGGTAAAGCCGGCGGATATCAAGTGGGGCGATCCGCCTCCCGTTTTCGAGAAGGGCGCCACCTTCACCGTGTTGTCCGGAAATCCGGCCGAGGCGGGGCTCTTCGTGGCGCGCCTGAAGATGCCGGCCGGCTACAAGATCAACCCGCACTGGCACCCAACCGACGAGCATGTGACCGTGATTTCGGGCGTGTTCGCACTCGGAATGGGGGAGAAGTTCGACAAGACGACGATGACGTTCCTCCCGGCCGGCGGCTACGCGTTTCTGCCCGCCGATATGAAGCACTACGCGATGGCGAAGGTCGCCACGGTGGTGCAGGTGACAGGGATGGGGCCGTTCAAACTGACGTATGTGGATCCGGCGAATGATCCGAGCACGCGGGGAATGGCGAAGTAGGATTTGTTTGACGAAGCGACAAGCGGGGCTGGGGATTTCAAGACCCCGGCCCCGTCTGATTTGGAGGGGGAATGCCGAAGCACATTAGTCGCGGTAACCGCCGAAGGCGCTGCCCTCTGCTATCAGACGATCTGCGCGGAAGGAAGCGCCCTCTTCGGCCCTCGCGCCCATCCCGAAGTCACGCTGCACAATTCGTCGCTGAGCGAGTACATGCGCTGCATCGAGGCCCGCGATTGGGAGGCGTTCGGATCGCTGCTGCTCGATTCGGCCGGGAAACTGCGGAAGGCTGGGGCGGACTTCCTGATTTGTCCTGCTAATACGGCTCACTTGGCGATCGATCTCATCCGGGGGCGTTCGCCTCGGCCGTGGCTGCATATTGCTGAGGAGGTGGCAGCGGTTGCTGTGAGTCGGAAATTGAGCCGGCTACTGATTCTTGGGACTGGGGCGCTGATGGAAGGTCCGGTTTATCCGGCGCAGCTTTCCAAGAGGGGCATCGCCTACGAGTTTCCGCGAGTTGAGGATCGCCGCCGGATCGATGGAATCATTTATGGCGAGCTGACGGTGGGGCGGTTTGAGGAACGATCGCGGGAATACTTCAAGGGTCTGATCCATGAATTTGGAGAGCGGGGATGCGATGGGGTGGTCTTAGGGTGTACCGAGATTCCGCTTTTGATTTCGGAGGGGGCGTCGCCGATTGCTGCGTTGGATTCCACGCGATTGCTCGCGCGCGCGGCGCTGCGGGAGGCGGTTGGGTAGAGGTGGGCTACTCCAAGCGTACGTGATGGTCTGAAAGGTCGCGCCTATTCCAGACCAATCGCAAGCAAATCGAGAGGGCAGGCTCTGTTTGCGTGGGGTGCGCCGCGGGCCTGGTGATTGCTGATGTCGTCTCCGCAGGTTGACGCCCAGCGGAACGAGAGCGATATTCCATCTTGACAATATGTCTGATCTGACATATAGTTTCTTCATGTGAACCCTACGGATAAACCGCTTGTCTGGCTGCACGGTGCGGTCGCGACCCCGCCCTTTTCCTCAAAGGGGAGGCTGGAGGCAGGGTATCTACTTCGGCAGTTGCAAGCAGGGCACCGGCTTGGATTGCCGCACTCGAGGCCAATGCCCGCCATCGGGGCGCGATGTCACGAGTTGCGGATCAGTGATGAGGGGGCTTCATGGAGAATCGTGTATCGGGCTTACGCGGATGCTATCGTGATTTTGGAAGTGTTCTCGAAGAAGACCCCGGCCACACCTCAGAGCGTTATCAACGCCTGCAAGGCGAGACTTCGGGAGTACGACGATGCGTGAAGCAAGAAAACGCCGCTTGACGGCTCGAGGCTGGAAGTTCGGCACCGTTAAGGATTTCCTGGGTCTCACCGCCGAGGAAGAATCCTACATCGATCTCCGGCTCAGGCTCGCCGATGGCCTCCGCAGGCGCCGGATTCGCCGGAGGTTGACCCAAGCCGCCTTGGCAAAAGCGGTGCGCTCAAGCCAGTCGCGGGTAGCTAAGATGGAGGCGGGGGATCCGACTGTGACGCTCGACCTCCTCATTCGGTCTCTCCTCGCACTCGGGGTGTCCCGAAGCGATCTGGCCAAGATCATCTCGAGCCGACGAACGGTCGCCATAGGCTGAGCGAGGGTGCTGGGAAGGCGCGGAGGTCAGCGCTGCCGAGGGCCCAGGCGGTCCACGACGGGCAAATGGGGCCACCGGCCGTTGACGTTCACCGCAGGAGGTTCGGAGGGATTCGACCATGCTAAGGCAATGCTGGATACGAGCCCTGGTACTCCTGTCGTTGGGCGCGGCGGTGTTTCCCGCAACCGCGGCAGGCGCCGATCCGCATAGCGTCGAGGCGATCATCGCTGCGCTCAAGTCTCCAATCTCAGCGGGAGCACTTGCTCAGGCCCGCGAAGTTGACGACCAGATCATGTCGGGCGGCGAAGTAGAGGGCGCAAAGGTCTACCTCGTCACCGACGAGCGCTCCACGCGCGTCAATGCGATGGTGGCGGGTCTCGTGCGAGCGGTCGGTCAGAATCCGAACGAGTGGATCGTGCGCGTCCTCGACACCAACCCTCAGGTCGTCAACGCGTTCGTGGCGGGTGGTAGGTACGTCTACGTCTATTCAGGGCTCATGGCGCAAAAGCCGAGCGACGACGAGCTTGCCTTCATTCTCTCTCACGAACTTGGTCACTCGCTGCTCAAGCACCAAGAGCGGCAAGAGCAGGCCGGGTCATCGAACTGGGCCACCGTCGCAAAATTGGCCGCACTCTTTTCGGAGAAGAACCGAGAGGTGCTGACGGACGTGGCGACGTCCATCACGAGCTCATACGACCGAGTCGACGAGGAGGAAGCCGACGCGCTAGGTTGCGCCATCGCGCGCCGAGCCGGGTTTGATCCGCTTCGCGGCGCCGACTTCTTCACACGTGGGAAGCGCGAGGAGGATGCGGCACGCGAAGAACGAGACGCGCAACTTGCCAGCGCCAAGGCAGCATACGATGAGGCGCTTGCAACCTGCGTCACGAACAAGGAGCTGTTCAACAGTTCGGCCGAGTACCAAACCAAAACGAACGCCAAGAAAGTGAACGCAATGTGCGCCGAAGCGGAACAGAAGCGCCTCGCCTATAACGAGGTCGTAGAGGGGTACAACGAATCGGTGGTGGACGATCAGCGCAATCTGCTTCTCAGCACGCATCCCCAGGACCAGTCGCGGGTGGCCGCCATCGCGGCGCTCTCAGATTTCCTGGCAGGGCGGCGCGACGTGGCCACGTTGGCAAAGTTCAAGCAGAGCGCGCGGGTTATCACGGCACTTCAGCAGGAGAGGAGCGACCTGCTTGCGCCGTCCGCTCCCGCCGCAGGCGCTGCCGCACCGAATACCGGCGAAACCTCGACAGGCGCCGGCAAGCCTTCACTTGAGGAGCAGCTCAAGCAACTCCAAGGCGCCCGCGACCAAGGGCTCATCACAAAGGTCGAATACGAAAAGAAGCGGCAAGAGATTCTCTCTCGCTACTAG
>JANMQV010000167.1:0-1571 GCA_031370645.1 Candidatus Eiseniibacteriota bacterium
ATCCAACGAAGGAACTTCATCTCACGTGGTTCGGCGCGCCTGAGCCATGAATCGCAGCAACACGGTGGCATGCGGCTCGGGCAAGGTCGGAGCGATTTCATACACTCTCTTCGCGGCCCAGCAAAGTTCCGAATCGGAGGCCCCGGCCGCCAGTCCCACCTCTACGCGACGCGTCGTCTCGGGCCCGGCCTTCGCCGCGAACTCCCGGTACGCAGCCGCCATCTCGTCCGCGGAGAATTGATGCGCAGGCGCCTTCCGCACCTCGGCGAGCATCGTCTGGTAGAGCACCTGCATCCACTCCGCGACCCATCCTGCTTCAAGCTTTACCATCGCTTGCTGCATTTCTTCCGCGTCGCTCGGCGTCGGGGTGGAGTCCTTGAGCAGGCTGGCACCCGCGCGATCGCTCAGCCGCGACAGGATCATTCCCATGAGCCGCCCTCGCTCCCGGACGGTGGTGTCGTCGAGTCGCGCGATCCCGCGAGTCCTGAAGTCCTCCAACATTGCCGCGGGATCCGGAAATCCGGCCAAAGCTTTCCGGATCTCCGGGTCCCTGGAGACCTTCTCGTCGAACTCCGCAAAGTGATCCTGAAGCCGCTCCAGCGGTGTCTTGAACGAGAAGTAGCCGCCGAACATCCGGTCGGTCGCGCGTGTCTGGATCACGATCGCGAACAGAGAGATAGATATCACCGCGCCGACAATCGTTGGCGCGCGGCGGAAGCCGGCGTTGATTGCGGGAGCCAGGCGGGAAAACGCGAACGCGGCCACACTGCCCACCATCAGCGAAAACACCGCCGCGACGACTTGATTTCCCACCGGGGGTGGTACATATGGAGTCATCAACACCTCCACCACCAGCCTAGTACCTACGCAGGAACGCCTGTACCCCCTCGCGGTTTCGAGCCAGGGCGGCCACGCAGAGGTCCACTTCCTCGAGCGACCGCTTCAGCGCCCTCGGTCCACCGTTGATCTTCTCGGCCCGCGGCTCGAAAAACGCCCTCGCGTCGTCGCGATGAGCGATGTCGCAGAAATTGGAAGGAATCCCCATCAGCCATGACTGCTCGTCATCGCGCAAGCGTGGAAAGATCTCATTGTAGTGCGCCTTGATCCACTCGTAGGCCATGTCTCGAGTCTCACGCTTTCCGAGAAGGCCGTAAAGAATCCCGCTCGCGTCTCGCAGATCGAACGAGTTCCCCACCAAGAGTGCGAGCGCCTCCGCGGCAAGACTCGAATCGCGCACGCCCCCAAGGCTCGAAAGAATCTTTTGCCGGTCGTTCATGTCCCTCGCCCGACGAGCCTCGGCGACACAGCGGTCGAACCACGCCTGGTCGGCGTGTGCGGCCGCGACCCTCAACACGGGCGAAACGAGGTCGGGGCGCGCCCCGGAGCGATTCGTCAGCCACTTCCTCGCAAGCGCCTTCGCTTCGGCCACGAGCGGCCGGTCATTCCCATCCGTCGCCACGAACGGCAACATCTGCGGCCGGAGAATCCGCGCGTCGTTCGACTCGCCCGCCTTCTCCATCCAGCCCAGTGCTCTTGCCCGGGGTCCGAGCAACTTGTTCACGGCGCGCGCG
>JANMQV010000201.1:0-6441 GCA_031370645.1 Candidatus Eiseniibacteriota bacterium
CACAGACGGGGCGGGTCATTCTAAAAAGAGCCAGGGTAGATTCAAGTGGTCGTCGCAACAGCTCCCGAGAGCGAATCGTTTGCAGCATGAGCCGGCTGGGCGACGTGTCGGGCAACTCGGTGATGGAGAGCTTCTTCTCAACGCTCAAGACAGAGCGCGTGAGAGGGCGCAAGTACCCGACGCGTTCGATTGCATCGAGCGGTTCTACAACCCCAAGCGCCGGCATTCGACGCTGGGGTACCTGAGCCCCGTGGAGTTCGAAAATGCCGCGGGCTCAGCTTAATCGGGTATCTTGGAAAGCCGGGGAAGGCCAGAGGTTCCATCCCAGGTGCCGAGGGGGGAGTCCGGCGCACCGTACACACGCCCGCTGCCGAAGCCTGTGCAGAGCCTTGGAGGAGCGCGCCATGTGGACCAGTAACTCTCGCGTCGCTAAGCATCTCCCGCGTTCCGGTGCGATCTACTTGGTCGCGCTCATCGCCGTTGTCGCCTCGCCGGCCCTCGCCGCGGTCACGTTATCGGAGGCGTCCGCCGGGCGCGCGGCGGCCGTAAGCGGTGTCGCTCCGATTCTCACGCAGCCATCGGACATGGCAGTCGCCGCCGGAGCGACGACGGACCAGGAGGTCCATGCGTCGGACGGTGACGGCAACCCAATTACGTTCCTGAAGTCGTCGGGGCCGGAGTTCATGACGGTATCGACGATTGACCCGGGTAGCGGAACTGCCTTGGGGAATATCCGCCTGGCGCCTGGATTGGCCCAGGCGGGAGCCACGGTCGCGACGGTAAGCGCGTTCGACGGGGCCCTGTCAGACAGCCGCTCGTTCGGCATCAATGTGCAACCCACTCCAGTGGCACCGGTCCTAATTCAGCCCGCGGACATGACGGTCAATACGGGAGAAACCGCCATCCAGGAGCTCTACGCGAGCGACGCGAACGGCGATCCTCTTGGGTTCTACCTCGTGTCGGGCCCCTCTTACGTGTCGGTCAACGAGATCGATCCCGGAGCGGGGTCCGCGCTGGGCGAGATCGTGGTCGCGCCGGGATCTCCCGTCAGCGGCGTGGCCGAGGCGACGGTCGGAGTATCCGATGGGTCGCTTACCGATCGGAGATCGTTGACGATCACGGTCAATCACGTGAACTCGGCGCCGGTGCTGACCCCGCCGGCTGGAATGAGCGTCCGAGTGGGCGAGATCAAGGACCAGCAGCTCACGGCCTTCGACGCCGACGGGGACCCAGTCATTTTCTCAAAGGTGGTTGGACCCGCCTACATGTCGGTCACCACGGTCGACGCGGTGGCGGGGATCGGGAACGTACGCCTAAACCCAGGAAGCAGCGACGTGGGTGCCCAGACCGGCATTGTCATGGTGACCGACGGCGTTCTCACGGATCAGGAGTCGCTCGCCATCATGGTCCAGACGAATGTCGCCCCCACCTTCCTCTACCCGCTGTACTCGATGACCGTTCGCGCGAACACAACCGCCGATCAGTACCTGTACGCACGCGACAGCGACAACGATCTCCTCACCTTTTCGAAGTTGGCGGGTCCCGCATACATGACGGTCACGACCATCTGGCCCGGTCCTGGTGGCTTGCCGACTGCAGACCTGCAGCTTGCACCAGGAGCCGGCGACGCTGGGACCTCAAGCGGGACCGTCCGCGTTTCCGACGGTGAACTCTTCGAGGAGCAGACCGTCAGCATCGAGGTACTGCCTCCCCTTGGCAGCGAGTCCGGCAGCGGCGCGATCTACAGTAATTTCGGTCCCGGAAAAGCATTTGACGCCGATCCCTTTCACGGCTGGGCCATCAACGGTGGCGAGTCCGCGGTTGCGAACCAGTTCATCCCTAACGCCACGGATACGTTTGAGAGCGCGGAGGTAGCCCTCACGCTCTTCTTTGGGACCGGTGGCGTCGACGTCTTCTTGCAGGCGGATTCGGGCGGCCTACCCGGCCCGGTCCTTGAACAGATCAGTCTGTCCGGGGTAACTGCCACTCCGACGGTCTTCAAGGCGACATCAGTCCTTCATCCTCAACTCCAGGTTGGGACCCCTTACTGGCTCACGATCGTGGCCCGTGGCGCCGGTGTAATAGCAGGCTGGAATTGGAACTCCACTGGCGACACCAATAACGGAACAAACTTCGCTAGCACTCTGGGGGGCAGTTCGGCAGGCCCGTGGGGCCTCGACCCTCATCCGGGCATACCCAGAAGCGTGTTTCAAATCAACGGACCCGTTCGACCAATCGCGGCCACCTTTGCCCTCGAGCCGCACACGATCAATCTCAAGAGCCATGGTCTCAACGCGACGGGGTACATCGAGTTACCGACTGGGGTTGACCCCTCGCGCATCGATTACCCCACCCTGCGTCTCGCGGGATCGGTGCCGGCGGCGGGGCCCAAGGTTCCAGTCGTGGGCGATCACGATGGGAACGGGATTCCGGACCTGATGGTAAAGTTCAGCCGTGAATTGCTGGATCCGCTTCTCACGCCCGGCACGAACCGGCTCGTGGTGACGGGGGCATTGTTGTCGGGGGAGAGATTCGAGGGCGCTGATTCGGTGAGGGTCATCGATCCGCGGCATCAGCCGCTTTCGGCCGCGGTTTCGCCGAATCCGCTCAACCCGTTAGGCGTTTTGACGTTCGAGACGGCGCAGTCGGGTCAGGTATCGATCTATCTCTTCGACATCCAAGGCCGTCTGGTGAGGCGGCTCCTCGAATCGAAGTCGGTCCAGGAAGGCTCCCACGAGGTGTTGATCGACGGTCGCGGAGAGGCCGGCCAGCCTCTTGCTTCGGGGGTGTACTTCTATCGCGTAGAGGCGCCCGGGGGCAGCGTATCCGGGCGGTTCGCAGTCTTGAAGTAGGTGCTGGGCGCTCATCGGCTCGAAACAAGTAGAGCGCTGGGAACGTTCGCGGCTCCCGATCAGATTGGCGTGCTGCCCATCACAGAGATTGCAGCGAGCGTGATATGAGCGGTGATTCCATGGGGGATAGCGCCATGAGGGAATCGTCAATGTCCGCTGCGCGTGGTGGCGGTGGTCGCAGCCAGGTTGCGCGGCGATCGGGGCTTCTGCTTGCTGCGTGCGTGCTGGCCATCGCGGTTTCTCCGGGGGGCTCATGGGGTGGGTCGATGGCTACCGCCCCGTCCCTCTCGTTCGAGGCAGGACGCACGCCCCTCTCGGTTGCGATGGGAGATCTGAACGGGGATGGAATGCTGGATCTGGCGGTGGCGAATTACAGTTCCGGCACCGTGTCCATCTTGCTGGGCAGAGAGGGCAGGATCTTTGGGGCGAAGGTCGATTACGAGACGGGCAACCAACCCAACTCCGTCGCAATGGGAGATGTGACTGGGGACGGGAAGCCGGACCTCGTTGTGGCGAATGACGGATCCAACACTGTATCCGTGCTTCCCGGAAGTGGCGACGGAACGTTCGGGCCGAAGGTGGACTATCCGACGGCGAGCAAACCGCGTTCTGTCGTGATGGGCGATCTGAACGGCGACGGGAAACAGGATCTCGCGGTGGCGAATAGCGGCTCCGGCACGGTGTCCGTGTTCCTTGGCAACGGAGACGGGAGCCTCGGGACAAAGGCGGACTTCCGGACGGGGAGCAACGCCCTCTCCATCGCGATCGGGGACTTGAACGCGGACGGCAAGCCGGACATTGCGACGGCGAATGGCGGCTCCAAGACGGTCTCCGTGCTCCTGGGGAACGGCAATGGAGTGTTTGGGACGAATGCGGACTATGGCACGGGGGGCGCTTCCCCTTGCGTCGTTCTGGGCGACGTGGTCGGCGACCAGAGACTTGACATCGCGATGGCGAACAGCAGCCTCAGCGCCGTCTCCATACTCTACGGCAGTGGAGGCGAGGGCTTTGGAGTAGCTGCCGCGGCCGTGGCGGAAAGCGCTCCTTCTTCCACTCCCACCGGGGCGGCGATCCCGGATGGGAACGCGGCCGCACCTCCTAGCCCGTGGCAAGGCGCCACAACTCCTGCCTCCTCGGGTGCGGAAATCAAGTCCGAGAAGACAGCGCTACTCCTATCGTTTGGCGGCACCGCTGTTGCGGCGGCAATGGCGCCTCTCGCGTTTGCCGGGAATTCGTCGTCGGCAGCAGCCGCCATCATGGGGGGAGCGCTAATTCTCGGCCCCGCCTTGGGGCACTTCTATGCGGGCCGGTCTGGTCGCGCCTGTGCGGGCATCGGGATTCGACTTCTGGCCGGTGCCGCGGTCGCCGCCGGTGGGCTTGCGGCTTCTTCCGAGATGGCAGACACCAGCGAGACCGATTCGATCTTAGTAATCGCAGGAATCGGCGCGATTGTCGGAGGGGCGTCTATCCTCTGGGACATCGCGCGGGCCCCGCACTCGGCCCGGGTTCACAACGATCAGGTTCGTCCGGGCCGAATCAGCTTCGGCATCAATCCGCCGATGGGTGCGGCGGGCGCGGGGTTTTCGGCCGCGGTGACCTTTTAGCCGAGCGATGAACTTCACCTCCGGTTCGAACAGGGTTACGTTCGGGGAGCACACACAGGCCGCGCTCGGCGAGCGTGGCATGAGATAGAGAGAGGCCCCGGCGCAGCGACGTCCCGGGGCCTCTGCGTTTGTCGCGCAACGTGGCGGACTTGCGGGGTGTACCTAGAGCGCGAGTTTTCAACGCCGCGTAGATCTACTGCCGCGTACGCGTAGCGACTCTCTCAAGAATCGAACTCCTGCGGCGAACTGGCCTCTCTTCCTCTCTGGCTCTCCTCAGGCTCTCTCGCGACAAGCGAATGTTCACACCGTGTGCGTTCACAAGTTTGCCATTATGAGGAAATGCGCAATGCCGTGACGGGGGTACAATTGGGTGGGTGGCACTTGCGCCGAAAACTGCCGGTGAATGGGGAGGCGGCTGTTGAAGGTTGCTACGGTTTTCGCACTTGTCTTGATGGCTTGGTTTGCCAGGCCCGCGTTCACCGCGGAGGTGGAGATCGGCGGGTATTACGAGGGCGCCCCTCAATTCACGATTTTTCCCCAAGTCTTAAAGGCTGGTGATCCTGGCGAGCCTTTCGACGTGCTCATTAGCTTCCACTCCAAGTACGTCACAACGGATCAGGTCGCGAGGGGGCGACTCGAGCTCGGAAAGGGTTTGCAGCTCGTGGCGGGCAGTTCAACGCACACCGCTCACGTTTCGAAATCGTGGAAGGGACCCAACGACAACCTCTGGCGGGTGAGGCTCCGAGCGACGGTCCTTGGGCAATTCGAGATGCGAGCATCGGTGGTGGCCGATGTTGGTTCCGATAGGCGAGACGAGTCTGTCAGCCTTCTGGTGATTGATGTCAGCAAAACGGGTGTTTCGGGCTTGCCCCGTCCTCTGCGGAAGGAAACCATCCGCAACGGGCAAAGATATCGTTACGACGCCTACCTTGTACCGATTGATGGTCCCGAAGAAATAGTGGCGGCCGAAATTGCGGAGCGCGCCAAGCCAATCTACGAGGAGATTGGGCGATGCTCAGGGTGCGGTGCGGGTGAGTATCGAGTTCCATTTGTCGTCTTTCTCAACCCAGCCGGTAGGGTTAGATCGTATAGGGCACTAACCTCCGGCCCGAAATTCAAGCCAGCCTCACCAGAGGTCACGCGGGCTGCAGAGAAGGCGCTCTTGAAGTGGAAATTCTCACCAAGTCGTACGCGCGACCGGGCGGTCGCAGGATGGACATTAGCCAGGGTCACTGTACGTTCGCAAAGATAAGGCGATTCGGGGGTATCAACTTCAGCCTCAGGCCGATTCGCCTTCTGGAAGAAAGACGCATGGCGAGATGCTACACTTGGAATCCCCCGGGTGCACCTCTGCTGCGACAACGGAGAAAGGCCATGCGTCCAAGCCCCTTGCGCACGAGCACCAATTGGCTGCCGTCATTCTTGATTGGACTCCTTGCCCTTGCTGCTGGCGTCAATCCGCCTGCAGCACTCGCATACTGGCCCGTCGGGGGTCGCTTAGTCTCCAACGCGCCATACGGCAACGTACCGGAAGCCGTAGTTGTAGACGGCCACGGAGGGATCATCGTGGCCTGGGGCCACTACTTGTCGACAACTGCAAGCCCATATGAATTGAGAGTTCAAAGAGTCGATGCGCGTGGGATCCCCCGATGGGGATCGCCGTCCGACGGACTGAGTGTCGGTGTTCCCGACCTCCTCGGAACTCGGCTACTCGAGGACGGTTCCGAGGGTGCCTACTTGGCATGGAGCACGTATCACCTCTTCTTGCTGCGACTCGGGCCAGATGGGCTGCCGCGCACGGGATGGCCAGCAGGTGGAATGCAACTTGGGACCGCGTCCAACCAGCAATCCTATTTCGACGTCGCGCCCGATGGAGAGGGAGGCATATACGTCGTATGGGAAGAGTGGGCGTTCTCTGGAGCCGTGTCTGACGAACTCCGCTTGACGCGATTGACAGGACTGGGAGTGCCCGCGCCGGGGTGGTC
>JANMQV010000235.1:0-8951 GCA_031370645.1 Candidatus Eiseniibacteriota bacterium
ATCATTGGCGGCGGTGGATGGGGCACCGCGCTCGCGTGCGTGCTCTCGCGGAAGGGGCACACGGTTCGCCTCTGGGTCTACGAGGCGCATCTCGCCGCGCGGATGTCCGAGAAGCGCGAGAACGACATCTATCTCCCCGGCGTCGAAATTCCCTCCGCGGTCGCGGTGACGCCGCGGCTCGCGGAGGCGGCGTCGGGTGCCGAGATGCTGCTCCTTGTCACGCCGTCGCACGCCCTTCGGGCCACGTCTTCGGCGTTGGCCGCCGATGCGCGCGGGGTGTTCGCGTCCGCCCCACTCGTTGTGATCGCCACGAAGGGGCTCGAAAAGGGGACGCTCCATCGGATGAGTGAGGTGGTGGCCGAGACGCTGCCCGCTCCCGCGGGAGAAGACGCGGTCGTGCTCGCCGGCCCGAGCCATGCGGAGGAAGTCGCGCGCCACGTCCCGGCCGCAATCGTGGCGGCCTGCCGTAATCGGGAACGTGCCGCGGCGGTGCAGGAGGCGTGCTCCACGGAGTCGCTTCGCATCTACACGAACGACGACGTCGTCGGCGTGGAGATCGGTGTTTCCTTGAAAAACGTCGTCGCCATCGCGGCGGGGATCAGCGACGGACTCGGCTTCGGCGACTCGTCGAAGGCGGCGCTTCTCACGCGCGGGCTGGCCGAGATGTCGCGGCTGGGTCGGGCCATGGGAGCGCGAGCCGAGACGTTTGCCGGACTTGCGGGAATGGGCGATCTCATCGCGACGGCGACGAGCCGTCATAGTCGAAACCGGCGCCTCGGCGAGGCGATTGGTAAGGGCGCCACGCTGGCTGAGGCGCTCGCCGCTTCGCCCATGGTGTCCGAAGGAGTCGGAACGTGTGAAGCGGCGGTGGAGCTCGCGCGCCGTCACGGCGTCGAGCTGCCGATCGCCGAGCAAGTCCACGCCATCCTCTTCGAAGGGAAGAGCGCCCGCACCGCGCTGCGCGAGCTCTTGACCCGCGACCTGAAACCCGAGGCAGAGAGCCGTGTGAGGAGGGAATCGTGAAGTCGCTACCCCAGGGCAAACTCTACTATTCCATCAGCGAGGTGAGCGACCTGGTCGGAGTGAAGGCGCACGTGCTCCGCTACTGGGAGACACAGTTCAAGATGCTCCGCCCCCGAAAGGGGCGCGGCGGCGCGCGCATGTACCGGAAGCGCGATGTCGAGACACTCTTCGACATCAAGCAGCTCCTCTACGATCAGCGCTTCACGATCGAAGGGGCGAAGCGGAAGCTTCTGGACGAGCGCGTGCCGGAGAAGGATCAGATGGGAATCCCGTTCGCGAAGCTCGATCGGGAGGAGGCGATTCGCGGTCTTAGGGACGATCTACGCGAGTTGCTCGACTTTCTGCGCCACGATACAGCGGCGCCGCGTGGCCGAAGCCGCCGTACGTAGGTGGCGGGTTGGCGAAGCGTCGGACTGGCCGCTTGTCCGAAGGCCGCCAACCGGCTACGATAGGCGCCGCACGCCGACTCCATGGCCAAGCAGGTCGGGGCGTAGCGCAGCCCGGTAGCGCACCTCCTTGGGGTGGAGGTGGTCGCAGGTTCAAATCCTGTCGCCCCGACCATTAAGTGTTCCTCCCGCCCCGGGGCCTGGCTCCGGGGCGTCGTCTTTTCCGGTCCGCGGAGTCGGACCGCCATCGCCACGCCTCGAACTCGAGGGACCGAGTGACCGACTGGGGATATCGCGCCGCGGCGCTTCTGGCTCGGGGGTTGCCGCTAGGGATGTGCGGTAGGATCACCGACGCGATCGCCGATCTCTACGTGGCGACGCACCCGGCCGTCGCCCGCGCCGTCGAACGACGGCTTCGCCGACTCCGTCGCTTCGACCCGGCACCCGCATCGCCCGCCGCTCAAGTCGTTCCTGCCGCTCCAGCCGACGCACGCGCGACCTATCGCTCCTTCGCGAGAGCGCTGCTCGATTTTCTTCGACTCCCCGCTCGGTCGCGCACTCCGGCTGTCGAACTCGACGACGAGGCGAAGCGGATTCTCGCGCTCGCCCGAAGCGAGGGAACCGCGACCCTCATCGTGAGCGGGCATTTCGGACCGTGGGAACTGGCGCTCCGGTGGCTCGCGAGCGAGGTTGGCCCGCTCGACGCGCTGTCGGCACCCCACAGTTCACCGGCCATCGAGCGATTCTTCTCGCGCCGCCGCGCCGCGTCGGGCGTGCGGACATTGAACGGAGGCCGCTCGGCCGCCACCGCTCTCGCGAGACTGCGCGCGGGCGGATGGCTTGCCGCGCTCGCCGATCGCGGCTGCCGACCGAGGCGGTACGTCGCGGGGCTCGAAGGACTCGTCCCGATCGATCGCGCCCCGCTCCTCCTCGCGAGTCGCGCCGGCGCCCGCGTGCTGGCGGGCGTCTCCTGGCTCGGCGCGAACGGCGCGCTTCACGTCCGGTTCCTCGAGCCGTTCGCCCTCGCACCGCAGCGGGAAGGGATTTCGCTCGCGCAAGCCGCGGCACGGCTCCAGCAATTCTTCGACGACCACGTGCGGGCCCATCCGACTCAATGGTACGAGTGGACGGCGCCGCTCGCGGAGTCGGGGATCGAGTCGGGGGCGTGAAGGTGATGGCGGTGATTCCGGCAAAGGACGCGGCCTCCACGGTGGGGGACGTCGTGCGCGGTGTGATGAAGGAATCGCCGGGCGTCGAGGTGATCGTCGTGGATGACGGCTCTACCGACGCCACCGGGGAGCGCGCCCGCGAGGCAGGCGCGCGTGTCGTCCGTCACGACGTGAACCAAGGGAAGGGCGCGGCGCTTCAATCCGGGTTCGACGCGGCGGTGACTTCGGGCGCCGATGCCGTGGTGGCGCTCGACGCGGACGGACAACACGACCCGGCTTATGCTCGAAGTCTCGTGGCCGCGCTCGGGGATGTCGACGTCGTCGTCGGAAGCCGAAACGCCGATCGGACGGGCATGCCGTGGCTTCGGAGGGCGACCAACGACGTGACCTCCTGGTGGGTCTCTCTGCTCGCGGGACAACGGATCGAGGATTCGCAGTCCGGCTATCGCGCCATTCAGGCGAAGGTCCTCCGGGCGATTCGTCCCGAGAGCCGTCGCTTCGATTACGAGTCGGAATTCCTGGTGGCCGCGGCACGCGCCGGGTTTCGGATCGGCTCGGCACCGATCCCAACGCTCTATAACGCGCCCGGCAGTCACATCCACCCCTTCCGCGACACGATCCGGTTCATCCGGTTCGTGCTCCGGCATCTCTTTCAGTAGCCGATGGACATTCTCGTCACGAACGACGACGGAATTCACGCCGAGGGGCTTCGCGTGCTCGCCGAGGCGCTCCGTTCGTTCGGAGACGTCACGATCATCGCGCCCGACAGGGAACAGAGCGCGACGAGTCACTCGCTGACGTTGCATCGTCCGCTTCGCATCCGAAAGGTCGCCGACGGCATCCTAACGGTCGACGGAACACCAACCGACTGCGTGCTCTTGGCCGTGCACGGATTCCTGAAGCGGAAACCGGATCTGGTCGTGTCGGGAATCAATCACGGCCCGAACATGGGAAACGATGTCTTCTATTCAGGAACGGTTGCGGCCGCCGTGGAGGGGGCGTTTCTCGGAATTCCCGCCGTGGCGCTCTCGCTGGCCACGTGGGAGACGGCGAGTTTCGAAGCGGCCGGGCGCGTCGCGGCGAAAGTGGTCCCGGATCTGGTGCGCGCTGGGATTCCCCCGGGGAAGTGCATGAACGTGAACATTCCATCCGTCCCGTGGGACGAAATCCGCGGCGTGCGTGTCACGCGACTCGGAACGCGCGTCTTCCGGGACGTGGTAGTGGAGAAGACGGACCCGCGCGGAAAGAACTACTATTGGATCGGGGGGGAAGCGCCCACGTGGGAGCCTGATGAGGCGAGCGACTTCACGGCCGTCTCGGAACGATATGTCTCCGTGACCCCGCTCACCTTCGAGTTGACGGACTACAAAGGGGTCGTCGACCTGGAAGCGATCGGACTCAACCTACATGAATCGTGATGATCAAGCCGTCTCGCGGCGGCGCATGGTAGAGGAGCAGCTGAAGTCGCGGGGCATTCACGACGCGCACGTGCTTCGCATCATGTCGGCCATGCCGCGGCATCTCTTCATCGATCCGGCGCTCGACGCTCGGGCCTACGGCGACCACGCGCTCCCGATCGGCGAAGAGCAGACGATCTCCCAGCCCTTCATGGTCGCGCTCATGACGCAGGCGCTCGACCTGACGGGGGACGAGAAGATCCTCGAGATCGGAACCGGAACGGGTTACCAAACCGCCATCCTCGCCGAGTTGGGGGATCGGGTCTTCACGATCGAACGCATCGCGTCGATCGCCACCTCGGCTCGGGAGCGCCTGACCGGCATGGGATACCACAACATCGTCTTTCGCTCCGCCGACGGATCGCTCGGGTGGAAGGAGATGGGGCCGTTCGACCGGATCGTCATCACGGCCGGGGCGCCGCGCATTCCGTCGTTCGTGGGGCCACAACTCCGCGTCGGAGGGATCGCCGTCCTCCCGGTCGGGACAGATCAGGAACAAGCGCTGGTGAAGCTCGTGAAGTCCGAGAAGGGACTGGAACGGAGCGTTCTATCGGGCTGTACCTTCGTTCCGCTCATCGGCAGGGGCGGCTGGACCGCCAAGGAAAAGTCGCCGTAAGGGCCGGTCGGCTCTTGGGTTGACCCTTCGTGGCGCCATGAGGTACACTCGCTCCGAGGTCGTCCCTGGCCTCTTTCTTTTTGGCCGGGGAGACCGTTCGATCGGGGCGTGGCTCAGCCTGGTAGAGCACCTGGTTCGGGACCAGGGGGTCGGAGGTTCAAATCCTCTCGCCCCGACCATCGAACATCCGAGCCCTTCGGCGAAAGCCGGAGGGCTTTTTTCATGGAGACGCGAGGGGTAGAATGAGAGCAGTGGAGCCGAACGGAACGGATGCCGACGGCGCCCGCGCAAGGGCGCGACTTGTCGCTCGCGTCGAAGGGCGCGTGCAGGGCGTCGGCTACCGTGCGTTCGTGATCGAACGCGCCGAGGCGCTCGGCCTGTCGGGCTGGGTGCGCAATCTCCCCTCGGGCGACGTCGACTTGGAAGTCGAGGGTCCTCGCACGACGCTCGAGAATCTTCTCCGCGAGTTAGAACACGGTCCCCCTGCATCCCGAGTCATTCACATCCACACCGAATGGGCGCCGGCCCGAGGGACCTATGGCTTCGAAATCCGGCGGGTCTGATCACATGACGGACGTCTCTCCCCGCTTCGTCGCCGACCTCTCCGACGCGCTTCGGCGCGGCCTGGAAGAGGGACGGCTGACCGAAGATGATCTCGAGCCCATTCTTCATTCCCCCGACTTCGATGCCGTTGCGTTCGACGTCTTCCTGGGAGAGGCGCGGGAGAAGGGGATCGAACTCCCCGAGGCGGCGGAGCCGGAGGTCGTGACGATGCCCGGCGACGGCGAAGGGCCGGTGGAGGCGGGAAGCGCCCCCGGCTCGATTCCCGCGCGGGGCATCGGGGATCTCGAGCGCCGCTATATGAAGGAAATCCAGCGCTACCCGATTCTCGAGCGCGACCGCGAGCGCTCCTTGTGGGAGCGGATGCGGGCGGGCGACGAGATCGCGCGAAAGGCGCTCATCCTCTCCTACCTCCGCCTCGTGGTTTCCCACGCGCGCGCCTACCGCAATCGTGGTGTGGAGTTCCTCGATCTCATCGAAGAGGGGAATCTGGGATTGATCACCGCGGTCGACCGGTTCGACGTGGAGCGCGGGATTCACTTCTCGACGTACGCGACCTGGTGGATTCGCCAGGCGATCGCGCGCGGTGTCGCGAACCAGTCGCGCACCGTCCGCATTCCGATCCACGTCCTTCAAATGATGCGGCGCTACATCGCCATCGAGCGGAGGCTCGAAGCGGAGCGGAAGCAGCTGCCGCAGTTGGAGGAGATCGCGAAGGAGCTGGGGATCGCCTTGCCACGCGCGGTGCGGCTCCGGTCGCTCGTGCTCTCGATTCGCACGCTGGATGTCGATTTGAGCAACGAGGCGTTCCACGGACTCGTGGAGACCGAGGCGCTGGAACAGCCCCCGACGCTCGACGAAATCGTGGAGATGCAAATTCGTGATCAGCACCTGAACGAGGTGCTGAAGAAGCTTCCGGGTCGCGAGGAGCAAATCCTGCGCTTCCGCTATGGCTTCTTTGACGACCGTCCGCGGACGTTAGCCGAAACGGGAGAGCAGTTCGGACTTTCGCGAGAGCGGATTCGGCAGTTGGAGCAGCGGGCGCTACTGAAGCTCCGTTCGCTACTGGAAGCGGACTCCACCGAGGGCTCGGAAGCGTCGATCCACTAGTTGCGGTTCGTGTTTTCCGTATCGAGTCCGAGTCTCTGGAGTAGCGCACGATAGCGGGCGTCCTCGCGAATCGCGTCGAGGCGGGGATGGACCCTGAGAAAGATGAGACCCGTCGCCTGTTCTTCCACGGCGAGGTCGAGCCAGCGGAACGCTTCGTCCCGGTCTTCGAGTCGGGCGTAGAGCGCCGCGATCCCCCAGGCGGAGACGACGCGGGGCGCGCGCGCCCCGACGAGTTCTTCCAACATCCGCCGCCCCTCCTCTTTGTTGCCGCGGCTGATCTCCAGGTGGGCGAGACCGAAGGAGGGCCCGGCGACGCCGCCGGATAGCCGGCGTCCTTCCTCGTACTGAGCCCGCGCCTCGTCGAAATGACCGAGTGCTTCGAGTGAACGGGCAAGGTCGGTGTGCGCACCATCGAACCGAGGGTCGAGCTCGATGGCCATCCGGTAATAGACGACCGACTTCTCATACTCGCGGGCGTAGTAGTACGCGTCGCCCACCGAGGTGTGGATGATCATCGAGAAGGGGTCGAGACTCCGTGCCTTCAGCATTGCGGCGATTGCCTCGGCGTGTCGCTCGGAACAGTAGAGCACCTCCCCCAGCGAAGTATAGGTCCGCGCGATGCCCGGGTTCAGTTCGATAGCCCGCTCGAGGGAGAGACGCGCGGCGCGGAAATCGCGGTGGTGGGCGCGGAACACGCCGATCGCGGCGTGTGCCTCGCCCAGGGTATCGTCGAGGGAGAGCGCCTTCTGTGCGGCCGCTTCCGCCTGCGCGAGCGCCTCGCTGGCGGGGGCCATCCCGCGCTCGGCGCGCATATTGTGACTCACCGCGAGCGTGGCCCAGGCGGGCGCGAACGAGGGGTCGAGTTCCAGGGCCCGCTCCAAATGCCGGATGCCGATGATGATCGCCTGCGGCGAAGACGCGGCAATGGAATGCCGACCCTTCATGTACTCGACGTGCGCTTCCGAGTGGACGGCGGATCGTTTGGCGAGTTCGGTCGCCTCCCGCGGGGTGACCTGTACCGCGATCTCCTTCGCCACGGCGGCAGCGACTTCGCTCTGCAAGTCGAGAACGTCTTCCAGTTGCCGGTCGTAACGGTCCGTCCAAAGCGTCTCGTCGGTCCGGGCCGAAACGAGTTGCACGCTGATCCGAACGCGGTTTCCCACAAGAAGCGCGGAGCCCTCCAAGATCGCATCGACATTCAACTCCCGCGCGATTTCGGGGAGCGCTCGCTGCACGCCCTTGTACTTCATGGCCGACGTCCGCGAGATGACTCGCAGCGCCTTGATGCGCGCGAGGTCGGAGATGAGCGCCTCCGTCATGCCGTCGGCGAAGTACTCCTGCGCCGGGTCCTTCGACACGTTCTCGAGCGGGAGGACGGCGAGGGAGCGAATCACGTCGGGGAGCGATGCCGACGGGAGGGAGGCGGTGGAGCCGTCTCTCAGGGCGCGGAGTGCGTCCGCGACGAATCGCGCCGAGACGGGGCGTTGCCCGCGATCCTTGCTGAGGCACGCCGCGATGAGGCGATCGAGCTCCATCGGCGCCTCCTGCCGAATCGAACGAACCGATGGCGGGGCGCTGTTCAAGATTTCAAACATGAGCGCCTCGGAGCGATCCTTGGTGAAAGGGCGTCTCCCGGACGTCAGCTCGAAGAGCGTTGCGCCGAGTGCGTAGACATCGGTTCGCGCGTCGTCCGGCTCCCCGAGAAGTTGTTCCGGCGCCATGTAGGGAAGGGAGCCGAGAATCGTGCCCGCTTGCGTGAGTCCTGTGTTCGCCTGAGCGCCCTGAAGAAGTCGTGCTAGTCCGAAGTCGAGGAGTTTCGCGCTGCCGCTCTGCGTGAGCGCCACGTTCGCCGGCTTCAGATCGCGGTGCACGAATCCCTGGCGATGGGCGCCCTCGAGCGCGTCGGCGATCTCCGAGCCGATCCGAATGACTTCGTCGATCTCGATCGGGCCTTGGTAGAGACGCTGTTGGAGCGTGCCGCCCGGGACGAATTCCATGACGAGGAAATCGACTCCATCCTGGGCCGCGAAATCGAAAATGGTCGCGACACCGGGATGGGAGAGGCGGGAGAGGACGTGCGCCTCTTGGCGGAAGCGCTGGCGGGTCGTGGAATCGAGGAGGCCGCCCGTCGAGAGCACCTTGATCGCCACGTCGCGGTCGAGGTGCTGATCGTGCGCCTTCCAGACAACGCCCATGCCGCCCTCGCCGATCTTCTCGAGGAGACGATAGTGGGAGAGGGTCTTTCCCTCCGAAGGCGTCACGCGCGGGGGTCCATGTCCGCACGGAGGATACTCCAGGGCGGCCCGGGCGGCAAACGGGCGGACGCGGGGGAGAGTTTTTACGTCATCGTTGGATCGTCCGCCGGCGCTTAGCCCCGCTTGGCGACATCCCACACCCGCACCGGCAGAATGATGACCGGAACTCCATGGAACAAGAGCCGGCGCTGAAGTGCGTATGCCGTCTGGTCGTGGAGGAAGTGCGTGAGTGCCGTCTCTCGTTGGAACACGAGACGGCCGGCGAAAACGGTCGGGGCGGGGACTTCGCCGGCGAGCGCGGCGCAGTTGTTCCCCAACTCCTCGGTCACATCCGTACCTAGGGGATACCGATACTCGGCGTAGCAGCCGAGGCG
>JANMQV010000001.1:0-3054 GCA_031370645.1 Candidatus Eiseniibacteriota bacterium
TCCACGAAGCCGAGTCCACCTACCGCCGAGCGCTCCGCTTCTACGAGCGGGCGGACGGCCCTCGATCCGAGAACTGCATCGATCCACTCCAAGAACTCGCCGATATCTACTCCACCACCGGACGCGACTCCGCGGCCCAAGCGTGCGTCGCGCGCGTCGCCGATATCCAGGCGACCCGCGCCGCGACGGCCGAGTCGGAGTTCGCCAACTTCCGTGCGGTGCAACGCGCGACGGCCAAACGCCACGCGATCAACGGCCTCGAGACCGCGAATCGCTTGGTGGACCTCGGCAACCTCCATATCGAGCGCGGCCGCGCCGATCTCGCGGAGTCCGAATTCGCCGAGGCGTACTCGCTCCGCCTCGCCGCGCTCGGGCCGCGCGACCAGCGAACGGTGGAGGCCCGCGACCACCTGGGCCAGACGCGCGGAGTCCTGGGCAAGGTCGCGCAAGCCCGCGTCGATCTCGAGTCGGCCCTGGCCAACAACGAGCGTGCCTTCGGCCGCGACGGCCTCTGGTTTCTCCCCGAACTGAACGCTCTCGGCAGGATCGCGATGAAGTGCGCCGACTACGCGGGGGCCGACTCCTGCTACAGCCGCGTCCTCGAGAACACCGAGAAGCGCGTCGGCCCCGAGCACTGGTACCTCGTCCCCGCGCTCGAGAATCTGTCGGAGTGCCGCGTGGAGATGGGGCAGTTCGCGGTGGCGCGCGGTCTCCGGGAGCGGATCATGCGCATTCACACGCGAGCCCTCGGCGAGATGAGCTACGCGGTCGGCGTCGATCTCCTGAAGTTTGCCGAGATCGACGACCGCGCGGGCGCGTCGGGCTGGGCACGCGCGCACTGTTCGGCGGCAGTGCGCACCCTGACGGCGACAGTGGGGCCCCGCCACCCGATGACGGTGGAGGCGCGGATCTACCTGAGCGAGCTATGGGCGGACACCGTGCGGCCGGAGGGGACCGATGCGCGCGCGCCGCGGAATGTGGTGGATGGGGATGAGCCGGCGCCGGGTGAGGATGACGCCGAGGATTCGGCAGTCTGAGGTCAGGTGACCCTTCCTTGGGGAATTCCTAGTTCGAGAGCCCCACGATGTCGCGCCGGGAAGTGCAACCAATGAGTTCACACGTTCGTGTACCAACTAGTTGCACTTCGCAGAGGGGGATGCACCCGCCCCGCCCCGCGAGCCGGGCCGGGCAGTTCTAATATAGACTCACCAAATGCCTCTCGCCCCCGGCTCCAAACTCGGCCTCTACGCACGGGGTGAGTCTTGGTCGTAGTTCCGCCGGATCTCCAGGCCCGTTTCGGCTCGATCGACATCTACCTGTTCGATCAGCTTCTCCGGGGCCGCATCCGCCCGGGCATGCGCGTCCTCGATGCGGGGTGCGGCACCGGACGGAATCTTGTCTATCTCCTCCAGTCCGGCTTCGACGTCTTCGGCGTGGACGCGGATGGAGAATCCATCGAGGCGGCACGTCGGCTCGCCGCCCAACTGGCTCCCCACCTGCCTGCGGAGAATTTCCGGCTCGAACCGGTCGAGCGCATGTCATTCCCGGACGCATTCGCCGACGTGGTGCTCTGCAGCGCGGTGCTGCACTTCGCGCGGGATGACGAACAATTCACGGCGATGGTTCGCGAGGTGTGGCGCGTGCTCCGAGCGGGCGGCCTTCTCTTTTGCCGCCTCGCCTCCTCCATCGGCATGGAGGACCGAGTCGTGCGCCTCGCGGGACGCCGCTTCAGCCTGCCGGACGGATCGGAACGCTACCTCGTCGATGAGTCGATCCTCATGGATCTGACCAGGGAGCTCGGAGGTGTCCTTGCGGATCCACTCAAGACGACCGTCGTGCAGGATCGGCGGTGCATGACGACGTGGGTTCTATGGAAGGACTAATCGGCGCAAGTGCGGGACGTTCGACTTCTCAACTCAGACTTACGGGGCAATCGTGACGAACTCAACAACACCCTTCGTTCCAACCGACTTCGAGATTCCAGCGCGGCTCGAGACGGCAGAGTTCAAACTGCGCATGCTGACGGTCGACGACGTGATCAAGGACTACGACGCCGTCATGTCCAGCGTCGAGCACCTGAGCACGATTTGGCCAGGCGGGTCCTGGCCCTCGGGCCTTACCCTTCGCCAGAACTTGGTCGATCTCGGATGGCACGAGAAGGAGTTTCAACTCCGGCGGTCTTTCGCCTACACGGTACTCTCGCCCGAGGAAGATCGGGTTGTCGGCTGCGTGTACATCAATCCGAGCCTGAAGGAAGGCCACGACGCCGTTGTGTACCTCTGGGCCCGGCAGAGTGAGCTGTCGGCCGGACTGGAGGAGCGTCTCTACGCCGCCGTGAGAAACTGGCTTCAGGCGGCTTGGCCGTTCGCGGCCGTCGCGTTCCCGGGACGCGACGTCACGTGGGACGCATGGCGGGCAAAGGCCGACAGGCTTCGGTAACAGCAACAAGTCGGTTTACCGACGACTCGTCACCCGACCTCATTCGGCGCGACTTCCGTCGCGCTCCGATGGGCGGAGCGTCAGGATTCCGATCGCCGCGACGGCGGCGAAGCCGCCGCTGACCAGGAACGTCGCGGCCGGCCCTCGGGCGCTCCATATCCCGCCCGCGATGAGGCTCGCTAAGAGCAACGCGACGCCGCTCACCAGGTTGAAGATCCCAAACCCCGTTCCTCGCATCTCCGTCGGGACCGTGTCCGCGACCAGTTTCGAGAAGAGGCCCTGCGTGAAGGCCAAGTGGAGGCCCCAGAGCGCGGCGCCTAGGAAGAGAAGGGGCGCCCCGGCGGCGAAGGCCAATGCCACGTCCGCGGCCACCAGGAACGCGAGGCCGATCAAGAGCAGCGTGCGCGCGCGAAGCCGGTCGGCGGCGGCTCCGGCCGGATAGGCCGCGCCTGCGAAGAGCACGTTCATCACCACCATCACGAGCGGCGCGTACGCAAGGCTGAGCCCGATGTTCGCGGCACGCAGCACGAGGAACGCCTCGCTGAACTTGGCCAGCGTGAAGACTGCCCCCAAGATCACGACCATCCAGTAGCGGCGGGGGAGGCGCTTCACGTC
>JANMQV010000016.1:0-2026 GCA_031370645.1 Candidatus Eiseniibacteriota bacterium
GACGTCTTCGCCGTGCAGGACGAGATCGCGAGCGCCATCGCCGCGAAACTCCGCGGGTCGCTATCGGCCGCGGCGGACCGAAGCCGCGCACGTGGCGGCACGAAGAACCTGGAAGCCTACGAGCTGCTGCTTCGCGGTCGCGCGCTTCAGACCAAGCGTGGCCGCTTCATGTCGCAAGCGGTCGTCTGCTTCGAACGCGCGATCGAACTCGACCCGAACTACGCGGAAGCGTTGGCGTGGCTCGCCGACTCCTACCGGCTCATGGGCATCTTCGGCACCGGGCCCGCCGGCGATGTCATGCCGAAAGCAAAGACACTCGCGGAGCGAGCACTCGCGATCGATGCCGGTCTCGGCGACGCTTGGTCGACGCTGGCTTCGGTGACGGAGCAGTTCGAACGGGACTATCCGGAATCCGATCGGCTCTATGACCGCGCTTTGGAAACCGAGCCACGCAACTCCCGCGCCCGCGCGCAGCGTGCGTTGTGGCGAGTGATCCGGTCCGCGATGTCGATCGATGAAGGCCTGGCCGAGGCCCGACGGGCCGTTCAGGACGATCCGCTCAACGCGTGGGTCGGAGGCATGCTCTCATACCTTCTCGGGATCGTGGAGCGGCATGACGAGTCTCTCGTCGAGGCGGAGCGATCCGTAGCGCTCGACGCCGAGTCGTTCTTCGCGCAGTGGAACATCATGCGCGCACACGCGTGGGCCGGCCGGTACGACCGCGCCGCGGAATTGGCGCCGGCCCTGCTGGCCGACTCGGGCCGGCATCCCTGGGCGCTCGGTCTCCTCGCATGGACCCATGGCCGTGCGGGCCGTGCGGGGGAGGCCCGTGCCTGCTACGACGAGCTGGAAGGCCGGTCGCGCCACGAGTTCGTGTCGCGCTCTTGGCTCTCAATCACAGCCGGAAGCGCGGGACTCGAAGGGCCAACGATACATTGGGCCGAGCGGGCCGTCGCCGAGCGGGACCCTGTCGTCCTTTGGTCGCGCCGGCTCCCGTTCTGGGAGTATCTCCGCGCTCATCCTCGATTCGGCGAAATCATGCGCGACGTGTGGCAATGACGCTTTCAAGCGGAACCAGGCTCGGTCCCTACGAGATCCTCTCGCCCCTCGGCGCGGGCGGTATGGGGGAGGTCTACCGCAGCCGCGACAGCCGCCTCAATCGCGACGTTGCACTAAAAATCATTCCGCACGAATCCTCCCACGACTCGGAGCGCATCCGTCGCTTCGAACAAGAAGCCCGCGCGGCCGGCACGCTCAGCCACCCGAACGTCTGCGCCGTCTACGACCTGGGAACTCACGAGGGCTCGCCCTTCGTGGTGATGGAACTGCTGGAAGGCGAGACGCTCCGCGAAATCCTCCAAAGCGGCGCGGTCCCGGTTCGGAAGGCGCTTGGCTACATCGCGCAAGCAGCGGAGGGACTGGCCGCGGCCCACGCCAAGGGAATCATCCACCGCGATCTCAAGCCCGAGAACCTCTTCGTGACGAAAGATGGCCGGGTGAAGGTGCTCGACTTCGGTCTCGCGAAGCTGACCGGCGCGGAGCTGTCGGCCCCCGCGCCCGCCGACGGAAAGACGACTCCACCGAACACGATGACCAGCCCTGGAGCGATCCTCGGCACCACCGCCTACCTGTCGCCCGAACAGATTCGGGGTGAATCGGCCGACGCCCGCGCCGATATCTTCTCCCTCGGCATCGTCCTCTACGAGATGCTCACGGGCCGAAGGCCGTTCGACGGTCGCACCTCGGCCGACGTCATGAGCGCGATTCTCCAGCAGGAACCGCCGCCGCTGGCCACGCTCCGCCCCGATGCGCCCGCGCAACTCGCATGGCTCGTGCGGCGCTGCCTTGCCAAGGATCCCGATCGTCGCGTTCAGACGGCTCTCGACGTTCGAAACGAGTGCGAGGAGTTGCTCCACGAACTGGATCACGAAGCCTCCGCCGACTCACCCGCCGATCGGAAGACCGCCGAACCGGTGGAACGCCAATTCCTGCTCACTGCAGCGCACGTGCGGCAACTCTCGGTCCG
>JANMQV010000003.1:0-79434 GCA_031370645.1 Candidatus Eiseniibacteriota bacterium
CTCAAGCGGACCCGCCGCATGGGGAACGTGGAGCGCGCGCTCGAAGCGACCACGGGCCTCTCGATCGAGACGCTCTCGAAGAAGTGGCAGGAGGCGGTGCGGAAAGAATACCTCCCCCAGATCGCCGACTTCGACAAGCCCGACGCCATCGCGTCGAAACTGACCGACTCGGAGCACGACTTCTCCAATTTCAATGTCGCCGTCTCGCTTGCGCCCTCCGGCAATCAGATGGTCTACATTTCGGACCGGAGCATGTACAACGACGTCTATCTCGCCTCGGCCCTCGACGGCAAAGTGTTCCGGAAACTGATCTCCGGAGAACGGACGGGAACGTTCGAGACGCTACGCTTCTTCAACACGGCGATCGCCTGGTCGCCGGACGAGAAGCAGATCGCCATCCCGGCCAAGGCGGGTGGCGAGGACGCGCTCTATCTCGTGGATACCAAATCGGGAAAGGTGCGGAAGAAACTCCGCTACGGTCTCGACGCCATCTATTCGCCGGCATGGTCGCCCGACGGGAAAACGATCGCCTTCGTCGGGATCGCGAGCGGACTTTCCTCCCTCCGAATCACGTCGCCCGACGGCAAGCAGACGGCAACGCTCATGAGCGGCCTCCACGCCGTGCGAGACCCCGCCTGGTCGCCCGACGGGAGGAGACTCGCCTTCCTGACGGACGAGGGTGAGGGTACCGATCTGAAGCGCCTCGTCTTCTCGCCGCTCCGCGTGGCGATCTACGACGTGACGACGAAGAGCGTCACGGTGCCGCCGGGGCAACTCGGCCAGAACACCTCGCCGCAGTGGTCTCCCGATGGACGCTCGATTCTATTCGTCTCGGATCGTACGGGGATCGCGAATCTCTACCGAATGGACCTCGACAGCGGAAAGTCGATCCGATTGACGAATCTCCTTTCGGGAATCTCCGGTCTCGTGCCGGAGAGCCCCGCCGTCTCGGTCTCGCGCGACGGGAAGCGCATCGTCTTCACCTCCTTCACGCGAGGCGGCTGGGACATCTACTCGGTACGCGATCCGAAGAAGATGCTCGAGACGCCGGCGATGATCGCGGACGCCCCCATGCAGACCCCGCCGGAGCGCCGCGTCGCGTCGGCCGATGCCTCCTCGGGAGCCGAGGCAGTCCCCGCGGCGGGCAGCGCGGAGAAGCCGGCGACGACCGCCGAACGCTACTCGTACTTCGGAGCCGCGCCCGACCGGGCCCGCTCCGAAGCGGCCGATCGTGTGATCCTCGGACCGGCGAACGGCGCCGCCGACACGGCAGCCGTGGACTCGACCCTTGCCCACTACATCCAGATCGCTTACAGCGAACCGCTGGCCGATAGCACGACCTTTCTCCGTCTCCCCTACAAGGCGCGGTTCGCTCGCGACTACATCTCGGGTTCGGCGCTCTTCGCCTCGAACGTCGGATTCGCCGGCTCGAGCGCCATCTCCTTCAGCGACGTGCTCGGGAATCACAATCTGGTCGCCGCGCTCAATCTCTATGGCGATCTGCGCCAGTCGGACATCTACCTCGCCTACACGAACCTCTCGCGTCGCACGAACTGGGGCGGGGCGCTCTTCCAGTACCGCGTCGGGCGTCTCCTTCTCTCCACCGCGGAATCTGACGACGTGCAGGATCAGATCTACCGCGGCGGCGCGGCCTTCTTCTCGCGCCCCTTCTCGCGCTTCCGCCGGTTTGAATTCGGATCCGAAGCGGCGGTCATCGATGAGCGTGTGCTCCGGTACAACTACTCGCTTGGCCGGATCTCCCAACTGGCGGACGGCGGGAGTTCCTTCTACGTCGCTCCCTACGTCGCCCTCGTGGCCGACAACGCGCTCTACGGCTCCACCGGGCCGATCAACGGCGGGCGCTCCCGCTACAGCCTGGAGCACGCGGTGGGGGACATCACGTACTCGACCGGGCTTCTCGACTGGCGCCGCTACACGAACATTCGCCATCGCTTCGCGCTCGCGCAGCGCGTCATCGCCGGCGCGAGCGTGGGGCGCGATCCGCAGCTCTTCCGGTTCGGCGGGCCGTTCACGTTTCGCGGCGTCGACTACGGCGATCTCGTCGGAACACGCCTCCTCGTCGCGAATCTGGAATTCCGCTTCCCGCTCATCGAGCAGCTGGGGCTCGGCTGGCCGCTCCCGCTCTACATCGGCGGCATCAACGGCGTCTTCTTCGTGGAGGGGGCGAGCGCGTGGGAAGAGGGGCACGATCCCAAGTTCTTCTCGTCCGTCGGGGGGCTCCACACGGAGAACTTCCGTCTCGCCTTCGGTGCTGGCGCGCGCGTGAATCTCGGCTACTTCATCCTTCGCTACGACTTCGGTCGCGAGCACCGGCTCGAGGGGGGCCTCGGAAAACCGCAGCACTTCCTATCGTTCGGCGCCGACTTCTAGCGTGACGTTTCCCTGGCAAGGCTGGGACGAGGCGCTCTTCCGCCAGATCCACCTCGCCTGGCGGCATCCCGCTCTCGATCCGATCTTCCGCGGGCTCACCGACCCCGGAAAGCTCCTTCTGCCGTTCCTGCTCGTCCTCGTTGGGCTCCTCTGGATGAAGCGGCGGCGGGGGCTCGTGGGTCTCCTGGTGCTCGCCGCGACGATCACTGTTTCGGATCAGACGAGCGCGAAACTGCTGAAGCCGTTCTTCCACCGGGCTCGCCCGTCAGTCGTCGTCGTCGATTCGCAACCAATATTCGGCGTCCGCGGCTCCTATTCCTTCCCGTCGGTCCATGCCACGAACGCCTTCGCCACGGCCTTCGTTCTCGATGCGGTTTTCCCCGGCGGCCGACTCGCGCTCTTCACGCTGGCGGCGCTCGTCTCCTACTCGCGCATCTACGTGGGGGACCACTGGCCCTCGGACTCGCTCGCGGGGGCGCTCTGGGGGAGTGTGATCGGGCTCGGCGGACGAATGCTCTTCGTGCGGCTCGCTACGAAAGCCGGAGGAACGCCCAGTGCCGCCCGGTGATTCCGTGGTCCCGCCGATACGAATAGAACCGGTCGGCGGCGCACGAGGTGCATTCGCCGGCCAGGTGGACGCGCGCCCCGTCGACGCCGGCTTCGAGGAGCGACCGGAGGATGGCGCCAGGGAGATCGACCGCCTCCTGACCGCTCGAATGCGGATGGCGGAGCGACGGGTCGAACTCGGCGGCCACGTCGGCGCCGACCGGAAAACAGCAGGCGTGAATACAGGGTCCGACGACCGCCCGGAGCCGCGACCGATCGGAACCCTCCGCGACGAGGCGCTCGACCGCTCGTGCGGCGATCCCCGCGCGTGCGCCTCGCCAGCCGGAATGGAGAATCGCGGCGTGGCTCCCGTCCTCGGCGACGATCACGACCGGGGCGCAGTCGGCGGCGGAGACCGCCACCCAGGGATCGCCGCGTCGGACGATGAAGCCGTCGGCCTCCGTCGGCGTCTCCGCTGGCCGGACGAGCCGCGCGCCGTGAACCTGACTCAAGAGGGACGGCGTCTCTCTTGGATCGCCGAGAACGGCGCGAAGGGCCTCGCGATTCCAGCGCACCGCTTCCGGGTCGTCGCCGACGCCGAGGCTCACGTTGAACGAAGCGTAGGGGCCGCGGCTTCGGCCGACGAGACGAGTCGTCATGCCGAACCACGCGCCCGACGAAAGCGAGCCTTGGGGAGGACGCCAGAAGGGAAGTGCGGCTTCGTCCGGGGTCGTGGCGGATTCTTGCATGGGCCGGAGGGTGCCCGCCGCGCGTGGAACGCGCAAGCGAATTGCGCCGCAGCACGGCTCCTCGTCGTCGTCGCCACCGCGACGTACCTCGCGGCGGGGTGCGCCCACGCTCCCGCGGCGACGAGCGCGGCTGAAGCGCGCGCGCGCCTTCTCGCCGATCGTGCCGCCGCCGCGGCCGGCGCTCCGATCCGGGGGGTCGGCGACGTGGATGCCGACATCGCGGGGCGCGGCGGATCGTTCGAGGCGCGCTGGGGCGCCGCGGGAGAGAGCCTCGTCGTCATCGGCTACTCCGGTCCGATTCGCGTGCTCGACGCGTCGCTCCTTCGCGATTCGGTCTTCGTCGCGATTCGGCCGAAGGAGTTCGGCGTCGCGGGTCTCATTCGTCCGGCCGACGGATTCGGAGCCGACGGCCTTCGCTTCCTGCTTCGGCCGTGGGACTTCGGCCCGCGGTGGGTGCGCGAGGCGATCGAACGCGCCTCCGCCGATCCCATGGAGGGGGGCTGGAGGCTTCGTGGCGAGGGTGAGACCGACGCGGGCCGTGTGACGTTCGGGCTCGACATCACGGCGCGTGGAGAGCCGAGACGACTCGAGATCTCACGCCCTGGCGACGTGCGCGGTGCCGCGGTCGTTCGCTACGGCGCGCTCCGAACGTTTGCCGCGGGACGCTATCCGCGCTGGATCGAATGGACCCGCGACGATGCGCGCGTCCGGCTCGACCTGCGCGAAGTAGCCCCCCTTCCGGGCGGGACGCTTCGCCTCCTCCCTCCTGCTTCGCGCGAGTGGCGTATCGTGGGTCTCGACGATCCCGAAGGGCGCGAGCTCCTCGGTCGGTTGGTGGGGGATTCGACGGGAGACGAGAAGCGATGAGAATTCGACGTACGACCGCGCGGCGAAGCGGAGACACGGCCGTGGCCGCGCTCTTGATCGCGGGCGCGCTTGCCGCCGGCATCGTCCTGATCGCGGCGCCCTTCGCCGCCGCCCAGGACGACGCCGTGACGCGGATGCTCCAGCCCGTCCTGACCGCCCGCGAAGCGACCGCGACGGTGATCCTCGAGCGAAGCGATCCGTTCGGCGGCCCTCCCGAGCGGGAACGCGGACGCGTGTGGTACATCCCCGGACGCGGGCTTCGCTATCGCGCCGACGGAGCGCAGGGCATCCAGCTGGTACTCGACCGGATGGCCGACCGGATGATCCTCTATCGCCCCGCGGAGCCGAAGCTCTACAGAGCCCCCTGGGCGAAAGCGCCATCGAAACTTCGCCGTCTTGTGGCCGAGCCGGAGCGGGTGCTCCATGGTTCCTTCGGCGCCGAATCGGAGCGACGCGACGTGCGCGGGGCGGCCCGCGCCGGATGGAAACTTCGTCCGGCATCGTTCGGCGACTCTCTCTCCCGCGTCTCGGTGTGGATCTCGGCCGAATCGAAGTCGGGACTCCCTCGGTTCGTCTCGCTCGGGTCCGACGTGGATACGCTCCTGGTCGAGTTTCGCTCGTGGTCATTTCCGAAGAACGCGCGTGCCGGAGATCTGGCCGTTCGGGTTCCCGCCGGCACGCCGGAGGCTCCGCTCGATCCTCGCGAACTACTCGATCCGAAAGAGGGAGATAAAAGCGGGGAAAGACGTTGACGTCCCGGCGCGGGGCCGTGATACGGTCGCGCTTGTGACTAGCGAAGGGCCTCACTCCAGACGGCGACTCCTCAACGGGATCGGGGCGGCGTGAAGGTCGGCCTCTTTCAATTCGCCCCCGTTCGCGGGCGCCCGGATACGAACGCGGCGACGCTCGAGTCGGCACTCCGTTCGGCCGACTGCGATCTCCTCGTCGCCCCGGAACTCGCCACGTCCGGATATCTCTACCTCGACCGGGACGAACTCGCCTCCGTCGCCGAACGCGTGCCGGACGGGCCGTCGTGCGCCCGGCTCCTTCAGGTCTGCCGCGAAACGGGGCGATCGATCGTCGTCGGCGTCGCGGAACAGGACGGCGATCGCATTTACAATTCCGCCGCGCTTCTCACGCCGGGCGGGTGCGTCGCGCTCTACCGAAAGGCCCATCTCTTCGACACCGAGACGCTCGTCTTCGATCGCGCCGGCGCGACGAACGATCTGGCCGACGCGGCCGGCGCGAAGATCGGGCTCATGATCTGCTTCGATTGGCGCTTTCCGGAAGTGGCGCGGCTCTTGGCGCTCCGGGGAGCGGAAGTGCTTGCCCACCCCTCGAATCTCGTCCTCCCGTTCTGCCAGGACGCCATGGTGACGCGCTCGCTCGAGAATCGCGTCTTCACCGTCACGGCGAACCGCTTCGGCACCGAAACGGTGGGTACGACCTCGATCACATTCACCGGGAGGAGCCAGATGGTCTCGCCGCGCGGCGAGCGGCTGGCCGCCATGGGAGTGAACGAGGAGGGCATTCGTATCGTGACGATCGACCCCGCCGAGGCGCGCGACAAGCGCGGCACCGGGCGAAACGATCTCTTCGCCGATCGCCGCGTCGATCTCTGGGCGGGGCTTCTGACCCCGCCGGGGGTGACGCGATGAGAGGAACGCGATGAGCCAGGCGCTCGTCACCTACATCGCGCTCGTCACCGCGATCGGCGGCTACATTCTCTCCGGTTCGGTGGAGGCGTTTCTCGCGCTTGGCTGGATGCCGCTTCTCGCCTGGATCATCGTCAGCCTCGTCGCCGAGAGCCTCTGGCTTCAGACGATCACCGGGAAGGCCATGGAGAGCATGGCCTCCACCGTCGACATCAGCCTCCTCGTCCTCCTCGGCTACAAGCCTGCCGTCTGTATCGTCGCCATCGCCTTCGCGCTCGCGAACGTCTTCTTCTCGAAGCGGATCTGGTACAAAGCGATCTTCAACGCGGGGCAGAACGTCATCGCGCTCACGGCGGCAGGTCTCGTCTTCTCGCTTCTGGGAGGGCGGCCGCTCGCCACCGAAGGCGGCCTGGAGGCGTTTCGCGGACTGCAGGGCCCGGCGCTCATCGGCCCGTGGGTTGCCGCGACGCTCGTCTATTTCGTCGCCAACACGATTCTCGTCTCGGGCGCGGTGGCGCTTCAGTCCGGGAGAAAACTCTTCGCCACGTGGCGCGAAGAATACATGAACCCGCACTCCGCGCTCGGATCGGCCGCGCTCTTTTTCCTCTCGCCCCTCGTCGTCGTGTCGTACCTGGCGCTCGGGTTCTTCGGCCTCATCTTCTTCTTCGTGCCGCTCATGCTCATCAAGGAGGCGGGCGCGCGCTACATCGATCTCGAGAAGGCGCACAACCAGATGGTTTCCTCCGAGCGGCTGGCGGCGAAGGGGGAAATGGCGGCCGAGATCGCGCACGAGATCAACAATTACCTGGCGGCCATCTCGGGCCGCGCGCAGCTCTTCATGATGAACGCGGCGACGATGACTCCCGAAAAGGCGCAGGACGGCGCGCGCATCATCTTCGAGCAGGCTCGCCAGATGGGGATCCTGGTACGCGGCTTGGTCGACTTCTCACACAAAGAGACGAGGCTTCAGCCGACTCAATTGAATGAGGTCATCCGTCGGACGATCGAGTTCATCACGCCGCAGAACAAGTACGAGCGCGTCTCCTTCGACCTCGAGCTTGAAGCGACGCTCCCCGAGACGAATCTCGATCCTGCCCAGGTCCAGCAGGTGCTCCTGAATCTCTTCAGCAACGCCGCCGACGCGCTACGCCAGCAGGGCGGAGCCGATCCGCGCATTCTCGTGCGGACGCGATTCGCGGCGGGAGAAGCGGTGGAGTTGACCGTGGAAGACAACGGGCCGGGAATTCCGGGGGAAGCGATGTCGAAGCTCTTCGAGCCCTCGTTCACCACCAAGCCGGAAGGGCATGGCTTCGGGCTCTCCACCACCTACCGCATCGTGAAGAACCACGGCGGGACGATCGGGGTCGAGAACGCGCCGCGGTCGGGCGCGCGATTCACCGTTCAGTTCCCGGTACGAAAGGCCGCCTAGCCGCCCGGTGCGACCTCAGCGGTCGACGGCGCGGATGAAGAGGATTCCGGCCGCCGCGCCAAGCAAGTCGACCACGAGGTCTTTGCGGCTCGCGCCGCGTCCGCAGCGCGCCGGCTTGAAGGCGGCGTCGTAGATCTCCTTCGCCATCCCCACGCCGAACGTCATCCCTACCGCCGCCCCTTCTTCCTGACCTTGGATCCGTAGCGACGCCGCGAGTGCAAACGAGCCGGCGAAATGGAGGGTCTTGTCGGAGGCGAGCCAGGAACCTTCACGGTCGACCGGGAGGAAGAGCCGTTCGGCTCGCGCGGAGGGCGCAGACCCGGCGATCGCGAGGCACGAGACGACCAGCGAGCTGATGAAGTACCGATGCACGAGGGTCGATCGACGCATGGCGCGAGCCTAGCACGCGACGCGCGCAGGGTCTGGTACGATCCTCGGATGAAGGAATTCCGGCCGCTCGATCCGGCCCTCGTCCCGCCCTACGTCCTGGACCTCCTCCGCGCCCTTCAGGGAGCGGGGTATCGCGCGGTGCTGGTCGGCGGCTGCGTGCGCGATCTCGCGCGCGGTGTCGAGATCTCGGACTGGGACATCGGCACGAGCGCCCGGCCCGAGGCCGTGCAGTCGCTCTTTCCACGCACGGTCCCCACCGGACTGAAGCACGGCACCGTCACAGTATTGACCGCGCACGATCCCGTGGAGGTCACGACGTTCCGCGTCGAGTCGGGGTATAGCGACGCGCGACGTCCGGACCGGGTCGACTTCACCGACGATCTCCGCGCCGACTTGGAGCGGCGCGATTTCACCATCAACGCGATCGCGTGGGATCCGATCGCGGAGTACGAGGAGGACCCGTTCGGGGGCAGGAGCGATCTCGCGGCCGGCATCCTCCGCGCGGTGGGCGATGCGCGCGATCGCTTTCGGGAGGACGGGCTCCGTCCCATCCGCGCCGCGCGCTTCGCGGCGACGCTGGAAGTGGAGATCGTCCCCGAGACGTTCGATGCCCTCGGCGAGTCGAAGGAGCAGGTCGCGCGGGTCGCCGCGGAACGGATCCGCGACGAATTGGTGAAGATGCTCCGCGCGCGCGAACCGTCGCGCGGATTCGAAGTGCTCCGGCGCTCGGGATTACTGGACGTGGTCCTTCCGGAGTTGGCCGCGACGATCGCGGTGCCTCAAAACCGCTATCACGCCTACGACGTCTACTTTCATACCCTCTATACGTGCGATGCGGCGCCGCCGGAGAAAGCGGAAGTGCGCCTTGCGGCGCTCTTCCACGACGTGGGGAAGCCGGCCACGCGCGCCGAGCGCCCCGACGGCGACGCGACCTTTTACAATCATCAGTACGAGTCGGCCCGCCTGACGGAGGCCGCCATGACGCGCCTCCGATTCTCGGGAGAGATGACCGAGCGGGTCGTCCATCTCGTTCGGCAGCACATGTTCGATTACCGGCACGAATGGTCCGACGCCGCTGTCCGACGTTTCCTTCGAACCGTCAGGCCCGAAAACGTGGCCGACCTCTTCGATCTACGCATCGCCGACAACGTGGGGAATGGAACGAAAAGCGGTTTTCCGCATTACCTCGGCGAATTGACGGAGAGGATCGATGCGATTCTGGCAGCGGCTCATGCCTTCACGATCCGCGACCTCGCGGTGGACGGGAAGGACGTGATGCGGGAATTGCGCCTCCCAGCCGGCCCCGCGGTGGGGGCCTTTTTGGAGCGGCTCCTGGAGGAGGTGATCGAGCATCCCGAGCGTAACGACAGGCCCTACCTACTGAAGCGGCTCCGGGAGGGTTACGCGATTGACACGAAGGGCCCCGCCGCCTAAACTTTGGCCGCTGTAATCCCTCACCATCTCAAGCATTAGGAGCCCTTTGAGCGAATCGAAAGGACGGCCGTCCGCGGCTGTCGAAGAGCCGACGCTGGAAATTATCCGGCAGCCGATCGCCGCCCCGTTCGATCAGTTCATGGATCGGTGGGACGAGGCGTTCCTCTGCGACGTTCACCTCGTCGGCGCCGTCGGAGCGCATCTTCACCGCGCGTTCGGAAAACGATTCCGCCCCACGCTCCTGCTCCTGGCCGCCCGCGGTTTCGGGTCGGTGAGCAACCAGGCCATTCTCGGCGCTGTGGTTGTCGAGTTGATTCACACCGCCACGCTGATCCACGATGACAGCGTCGACAAGAGTCTCGTCCGCCGCGGGCTTCCGACGGTGAACCACGTCTGGAACAACGATGTGGCGATCCTCATGGGCGACTATCTCTACTCGAAGGCCTTCTCGATCCTCGTTCGGAACAAGATGTACGACGCGATGGATCTCCTGGCCGAAGCGACCCATCTCATGAGCCAGGGAGAGTTGCGCCAGATCGAGCAGAAAAATCGGCTCGACCTGAGCGAAGCCGAGTACATGCGCGTCATCGACGAGAAAACCGCCTGTCTCATGGCGGCCGGATGCCACTATGGCGCTCTCTCCTCCGGCGCCTCCGTCGAGGCCGCGGAGGCGATGGGACGCTTCGGGCGCTCGCTCGGGCTCGCCTTCCAGATCACCGACGACATTTTCGACTACCTCGGCTCCCAGAACGTGATGGGGAAAGCCGGCGGGAGCGACTTGGAAGGCGGGAAGATCACCCTGCCGCTCCTGACGGCGCTTCGAAACGCGAACGAGAAAGACCGGGGAGAAATGATCGAGTTGATTCGTAACCGTGAATTCCGAAACGGGCACTGGCCCGACGTCGTCCGCTTCGTCACCGAGAACGGCGGCGTGGCGCTCAGCGAGGAGCGCTCGGCCGCGCTCGCGCACGACGCCGAGAAGGAACTTCGCCACATCTCCGACAAGACGGCCCGAACGGCCCTTCAAGACGCGGTTCATTACGCCGTGACCCGTCGCCGGTGACCGCCCCCAAGAAGGCGAAGCCGGTCAAGACGGGGCCGCCGGCCCACGAACTGGCGCACGCCGCCGCGAGACTGACGCTCGGCAAGCGGGCCGAGGACGTTGCCATCCTCGACCTCCGCGAACTCGACGGCATCTGCGATTACTTCGTGCTCGCCACCGGGCATTCCGAGGTGCAGGTTCGCGCCATCGCGGACGCGGTGGAGGAGGGAATGGCAGCGCATGGCGCGAAGCCGTGGCACTCCGAAGGGTACGAGGCGCGCCGCTGGATCCTGCTCGACTACGTCGATGTCGTCGTCCACGTCTTCCACGCCAAGGCCCGCGAGTACTATCTCCTCGACAAACTCTGGGGCGATGCCCGACGCGAAGTCATTACCGATTGAGGCCTACCTCGCCGAACGCGTGAACGACGCGATCGGCCGCGCGGGATTTTCCCTCCCCGAGGGCGCGCGGGTCGAGATCGAGGTTCCGCGCGAGCAGGGACGGGGCGATTGGGCCACGGCCGCCGCGCTCGTGCTGGCGAAGTCGGCCAAGCGTCCGCCTCGCGAGGTCGCGACCGCGCTGGTGGCGGCGTTCGAGTCCGATCCGGCCATTCTCGACCGCGTCGAGATCGCCGGCCCCGGCTTCCTCAACTTCCACCTTTCCGGCGTCTGGCTCCGCGGCATGATTCGGAGCATCGTCGCCTCCCCCGATACGTTCGGCGCGACGAACGCCGGCCGCGGGGAACGCGTGCTCGTGGAGTACGTGAGCGCGAATCCCACGGGACCCCTGAACGTCGTGAGCGCGCGCGCCGCCTCGGTGGGGGACGCGCTCGTTCGTCTCCTCCGCGCGGCGGGATACGCGGCCGACGGCGAGTTCTACGTGAACGACTGGGGCAATCAGGCGGAGCTCTTCGGCGCGTCGGTGCGGACGCGCTATGCGGAGGCCCGCGGGCTTCAGGCCCCGGCCATCCCGGAAGAAGGGTACGCCGGCGCCTATGTGGGCGACGTGGCGGCCGCGCTCGACCCCGAGCAGGCGAACGCGTGGCTCGCGCTCGAGGAGCGGGAGCAGCGCCTCCGCTTCGGCGCCGCGGCGATCGAGCGAATGGTCGAGTCGCAGCGGAACGCACTCGGGCGATTCGGGGTTCGGATGGAGCGGTGGTTCTCCGAAGGCGAACTCCACCGAACGGGCGCCCTCGACCGCGCACTCGAGCGGCTCGAGCAAGGCGGACACGTGGAGGAGCGGGAGGGAGCGCGTTGGTTCCGCTCCACGACCTTCGGCGACCAGGAGGACCGGGTCCTCGTCCGCTCGAACGGCATTCCGACCTACTCGCTCGCGGATGCGGCCTATCACGAAAGTAAATTCGAGCGCGGGTACCAGCGCCTGATCGATATTCTCGGGCCCGATCACCACGGTCACGTCGTCCGATTGAAGGGGCTCGTGGCGGCGTTGGGGCACGACCCTGCCTGTCTGGAAGTGATCCTCCTTCAGTGGGTGAAATTGATGCGGGGTGGGGAAGTCGTGAAGATGTCGAAGCGCGCGGGCGACTTCATCTCGATGGAGGAATTGGTGGACGACGTCGGCGTCGATGCGGCCCGCTTCTTCTTCCTCATGCGCCGCTCCGAAAGTCCGGTCGACTTCGACATGGAACTCGCCGCGAAGCGGAGCGAAGAGAATCCGGTCTATTACGTTCAATACGCCCACGCTCGGATCGCCCACGTGCTCGACTACGCCCGTGGGCAGGGGGCGCCGGAGCCGAATCCCGACACGGCCGATCTCTCGCTCCTCTCCGAACCGGAGACCGAAACGGTGATGCGGTCGTTAGCGGGATTCCCTTCGCTCGTGGCGGCCGCGGCGCGGACCCACGAGCCCCATCGGATCACCACATATCTCAAGGACTTAGCCGCCACGTTTCATGCGTTTTATCACCATCATCGCGTCGTGACCCCGGACGCGCGCCTCACCGAGGCGCGTCTCCTCTTGACCCAGGCAACCGGTACCGTCATTCGCCGCGCCCTGGGGCTTCTCGGGGTGAGCGCGCCGGAGGCGATGTGACCATGTCGATCGTCGTCGTCGGGTCCCTCGGACTCGACACCATCGAAACTTCGGCGGGACGCGTGGAAGAGGTGTTGGGCGGTTCGGCCGCCTACTTCGCGCTGGCGGCCCGGCACTTCCTCCCCGTGTCGCTTGTGGCGGTGGTAGGAAGCGACTTCCCGCACGGGGCAGAGACCATGCTGAACCACCCCGAGGTCGACCTGGAGGGCGTGGATCGACTGGAAGGGAAGACGTTTCGGTGGGAGGGCGTCTATTCGAAGGACATGAACTCGCGGAAGACGCTCCGAACCGAATTGAACGTCTTCGAGAACTTTTCGCCCGACCTGCCGGAGCGGCTCCGGTCGCTCCGAAACGTCTTCCTGGCCAACATCGATCCCGAATTGCAGCTCCGCGTGTTCGAGCAGCTCTCGCACCCGAAGCTCGTGATGGCCGACACGATGAACTTCTGGATTCAGAACAAGCGCAAGGAGCTTCTGAAGACGCTTCGCCACGTGCGCATCCTTCTCATCAACGAAGAGGAAGCCCGCGAACTGACCGGCGAGCCGCTGACGCAGCACGCGGCGAGGGCGATCCTGAAACTCGGCCCCGAGACCGTCGTGATCAAGCAGGGCGAACATGGAGCCTTCCTCCAGAACGCCGAAACCTACTTCGTCTGCCCCGCCTTTCCGACCGAGAATCTCGTCGATCCCACGGGCGCGGGCGACACCTTCGCCGGCGGCTTCTTCGGCGCTCTCGCCCGCATGGGTCGCGTCACCGAGCTGAATCTCCGGCGCGCCGTCGTCTACGGTGTGGTGTTCGCGTCGTTCACGGTGGAGGGATTCGGCGTCACGGGACTTCTTCGTGTCGAGCGGGAGGAGATTCTCCGCCGCGCCGAGGCGATCATGGCGATGACGGCGTTCAGTCTCGACGATACGGCTCGACTCCTTCGGTGACCCGACTCCCGTTGACGGTGTCGGATGATTGACGCATCCGGGCGTTGCCTCGGGATCGAATGGCGAGATAACTCCTTCTCGCCGGCCATGGATGGCAGGCGTCGCGGATGGCATGCCGGTTGCCGTAGTCAGCGGCTCGAAAGGTCGCACAACCCTGGGATGGGAGGAATCATTTGGCGCCCGTGAACGCGGCCACCACCACGCCGACACCGACCGCCGCAAAGCGGAAGCGCTCGTGGCCGCTGGAAGCCGCGTGGTATGTGGTCCCCTCATTTCTCGCGGCGCTGCCGTTTCTCCTCGCGCTCTTCGGTGGTCCGGAGATCCTGCAACTACGGTGGGATTTCTGGGGAGTCGCCGTGTGGTTTGTGCTTCTCCTGGCGGCGGAAGCGCTCCCGATCCCACTCCCTCGCGGCGGCACCGTGACGGTGGCATCCATCCTCGACATCGGCGCGATTCTTCTCTTCGGCCCCTGGATCGCGGCGGCGCTCGATCTCGTGACCACCGTGCCGGCGCAGATGCTTCTCCTTCGCCAACGAGGAGACGCCGCGGCGCTGAATGCCGGGCTCTACGCCTCCACCACGATCCTCGCCGGCGCCGCCTACCTGGCGGCCGGCGGCTCACTCGGCGCGCCCCGCCTCCCTCACGATCTCATCCCCATTCTCCTGGGTGGCTCGCTCTATTTCGCGCTCAACACCGGCTGGGTGAGCCTCGTCTTGGGCGCGAAGACGAACGAGTCGGCGCTCACCATCTGGCGCCAGCAGTTCCGTGACGGCGTCCCGCAGGCGGCTCTCGCCATCGGCTTTGGGCTGCTCTTCGCGCAGGTGCGGATGGTGGCCGGTATCGGCGGCGTCCTCCTGTTGGTCGTGCCGCTCGTCCTCGCCCGCCACGCGCTTCGGCTCTACGCCGATCTTCGCGAGGACCTCGTCTCCTTCGTTCGCGCCCTGAGCGTCACGCTCGACGCGGTCGACCCCTACACGCACGAACATTCCGTCCGCGTAGCCGACTACTCTGTCCGTCTCGCGCGCCATCTTGGCCTTCCCGAATCGGAGGTCGAGACGATTCACTACGCGGCGTTGGTGCACGACATCGGAAAGATCGCGCAGCGTCCCGACGTCATCCGAAAGCCGACCTCGCTCGACGACGACGAGCGGCGCGTCATGATGCGCCACCCCGAGGCGGGGGCGCGCATCGTGGGCGAGATCCGCTCGCTCCGCGCGGCCGCCGTGATGGTGCGGACGCATCACTGGCGTCCCGACGGGAAGGGGTACCCTCCCGGTTTGAGCGCGGCGGACGTGCCGCTCGGCGCCCGAATCATCAACGTCTGCGACGCCTTCGACGCCATGACCTCGGATCGCCCGTACCGGCGCGGGCTCGCTCCGGCGCAGGCGCTTGGAGAGTTGCGACGCCACGTCGGCACCCAATTCGACGCCGACTTGGTCAGCGCGTTGGCGGACTTGTACGAGGCGGGACTCCTGGGGACCGAGGCGTCCGAGGCCGCGACGATCGTGGAGGACGTTCGATGAGCCGGTACGAGGACGCGGGCGTCAATATCCGGAAGGGCGAAGAGGCTGTCGCGCGCATCAAGCAACTTTGCCGGACGACGTTCGGTCCGGGCGTCGTAGGGGACGTCGGCGCTTTCGCCGGCGCGTTCCGCGTGCCGGGCGCGCCTGGGAAGATCTTGTTGTCGAGTATCGACGGCGTCGGCA
The DNA here is from genome assembly GCA_031370645.1 of Candidatus Eiseniibacteriota bacterium. Lineage (GTDB taxonomy): Bacteria > Eisenbacteria > RBG-16-71-46 > SZUA-252 > SZUA-252 > SZUA-252. Next base: position 15,194 of record JANMQV010000003.1, read on the forward strand.
CGAAGTTGAAGGTGGCGATCCTCTGCGACCGCCATGACACCGTCGGCTACGACCTCGTCTGTCATTCCGGTAACGACATCCTGGTCCACGGCGCCACGCCTCTCTTCTTCCTCGACTACATCGCGATGGGGGCGCTCTCGACCGAGCGCGTGGAGCAGCTCGTCTCGGGCCTCGCGCGCGGCTGCCGCGAAGTGGGGTGCGCGCTGATCGGTGGAGAAACGGCCGAGATGCCGGGCCTCTACGCGCCCTCCGACTACGATCTCGCCGGCGCGATCGTCGGCATCGCCGAGGAGAACGCCGTGATCGACGGGCGCGGGATCGAGTCGGGCGACATGCTCCTCGGCCTCCCGAGCGTGGGACTCCACACGAACGGCTATTCCTTGGCGCGGAAGATTCTCTTCGACACGCTCGGATTGAGCGTGCGCGACCGATTCCCGGGACTCTCGGAGACGGTCGGCGAAGCGCTTCTGCGCCCGCATCCTTACTACGGGCCCGCCGTCGCGGCGGCGCGCGCGTCCGGCGACGTCCGCGGCATGGCCCACATCACGGGCGGCGGCATCCCCGGAAATCTCGTGCGTGTTTTGCCGGAGGGACTCCGCGCCGATGTGGCGCGCGGCTCGTGGCCGGTGCCGCCGATCTTCCGCACGCTCTGCGATTCCGGCCGCGTCTCGGAGGAGGAATCGCTCGAGGTCTGGAACATGGGCATCGGGATGGTGCTCGTCGTGAAGCAATCGGACGCCGACGCGGTGGAGCGCTCGATCGGCTCGGCCGGGCATGGCGTTTATCGAATCGGATCGATTTCCGCGGGGTCGCGGGAGGTTCGGATCGTCGGCGGCTCAGCGTAGCGCCGGCGTCGTGGAAGAACCGGGCTGGGGCCCGGTCGCGAAGGGAAGGGGGGCGCACCATGGTAACGACCACGCTCGCGCGCTGGACGCGCGGCGACGACCACGATGTTCTCGACTTGGACGCGCTGGCGCCGGAGGGGCTCGGCCCCTTCACCACGTCGCTCGGACTGGTCGGAACGAGTCCCGCGATGCTCGCCCTCGGCGAGCGGTTGAAACTCCTCGGCCGGAGCCACGCCACGGTGCTCATCCGCGGCGAAACCGGGACCGGGAAAGAACTCGTGGCGCGCGCGCTCCATCGGCTGAGCCCGCGCGCCGAGAAGCCGTTCCTCCCGCACAATTTCGCCTCCATCCCCGATACGCTCGTCGAGAGCGAACTCTTCGGCCATGCTCGAGGCTCGTTCACGGGCGCGCATGCCGATCGGGCGGGGCTGTTCGAGCAGGCGAGCGGCGGGACCCTCTTCCTGGATGAGATCGGAGACGCCAGTAGCGGCGTGCAGAGCCGCCTTCTCCGGGTCTTGCAGGAGGGTGAAATCCGGCGGGTGGGGGACGCCAAGGCGCGCCGCGTCGATGTCCGCGTCGTCGCCGCCACCCATCGCGACCTGGTCGCGTCGGTGCGCGCCGGACGATTCCGCGAAGACCTCTTCTACCGGCTCCACGTGTTGGAACTCTCCGCTCCACCGCTCCGCGACCGACGCGACGATGTTCCGCTCCTCACCGCGCACGTGCTTCGCCGACTCCGCGACCGGGAGGCGCTCGGGGTCTCGGGGATTTCTCGCGGGGCGCTTCGACGGTTGGTGGCGCACGAGTGGCCGGGGAATGTGCGGGAGTTGGAGTCGGTCCTGACGCGCGCCGCGCACACGGCCGCGCCCGGCGCGCCGATCACCGAGGCATCGCTCGGCGACGCCGTGGCCCGGGGGACCGGTTGGGTGCGCGAGGAGCCGGAAGCGCTCCGCGAACGGACTCGGGTCTTCGAGGCCGGCGTCATCGAGCATGCGCTCCGCCGTCATGGCGGCAATCGGACACGCGCCGCGCGGGAATTGGGGCTCACCCGGCAGGGTCTCTGGAAAAAGTTGCGCCGGCTCCGCGGTTCGCCGCCGGCGTGCGACTCCCTGGACGAAGCCATCGTCGCGATCGCGCCGTCGGCGCCGGCGACGGGGGATTGGTCTTGATTTAGGAGGGGTTCGCGACCGATACTCGCCCCGCATTCGCCCGTCGAAACCCAACCCTCGCCCCGGAGATCGTGTCGTGGAAAAGAGTCCCCTCCGTCTCGGCGTGATCGGCGTCGGGCTCGTCTCTCAGATCAATCACCTCCCCTGCCTCAAGAAGCGTCCCGACGTCCAGGTGGTCGCGATCTGCGACGACGATCCCGAGAAGGCGCGCATGGTGGCGCAGCATTTCGGCATCGGCCGCACCGTGGCGGATGGGGAGACGCTCCTCCGGGCCGACGACATCGACGCCGTGATCATCGCCACGCCGAATCACCTTCACGCCCCGATGACCATCGCCGCGCTCGGCTATGGGAAGCACGTCCTTTGCGAAAAGCCGCCGGCGCGAAACGCGGCCGAAGCGGTCCAGATGGCGGAGGCGGCCAAGAAGTCGGGGAAGATGCTCTTCTACGCCATGAACAACCGCTTCCGAAGCGACGTGCAGGTGCTGCGCGCGTACATGGAGCGGAAGGAGTTCGGGAAGATCTTCTACGCCAAGACCGGGTGGCTAAGGCGTCGGAGCGATCGCCGCGGGCCGTCGTGGTACCAGAACAAGCGAAGCGCGGGCGGCGGCGTGCTGATGGATCTCGGCACGCAGATGCTCGACTTGGCGTTCTGGCTCATGGGAAACCCGAAGGTCGCCTCGGTGACGGCGACAAAGTACGCGAACGATCCGCGCCAGGAAGTGGAAGACACGCTGGCCGCCCTCCTGGTGTTCGAGAACGGCGCGTCGCTCTCGCTGGAAGTCTCGTGGGCGCTCCTTCTGGAGAAGAACTTCCCGTATTTGAATCTTTTCGGGACCCACGGCGCGGCGCTCCTGAATCCGTTCCGCATCCACAAGGAGCTGAACGGGAACCTTCTGAACGTCACGCCCGCGCTCGACACGAAAAACGTCTACAAGGCGTCGTACGAGGCGGAGCTCGACCACTTCATCCGCTGCCTCACGCTCGGCGAGAAGCCCATCGTCACGCCGGAAGACGGCGTCGCCCTCATGAAGGTCATCGACGCGATCTACCAGTCGGCCGAGGCGCGTCGTGAGGTCCGCCTCGATTAGTCCCTTCCGCGGGCTCGTCCTAGCGGCCGCCTCCGGGATACTGATCAGCCTCTCCTTCCCGAATACCGGCGCGTGGTGGCTCGTCTTCGTCGCGCTCATTCCGCTTCTGATGGTGATTCACCACGGCTCGCCCGCGCCCGGCGCGCATGGCCCGGCCGACCGCGTCTCTCGGTGGGCGCCCTGGATCACCGGCATCGTCGCCTCCGTCTTCGTCTTCCACTGGATCACGCGCATCCCGACCCACGCCATGACCCAGCCATGGTTGATCTGGCCGGCGCTCTTGCTCCTGGGCCTCTATCTCGGCCTCTACGTCGCGCTCTTTGGTTGGATCGTGCGCATCGTGCGGCGGCGACTCGGGATCTCCGTATTTCTCGTGGCGCCCGTCGCCTGGAGCGCTTCCGAGTGGCTCAAGTCATCGGGAGAATTGGGATGTCCCTGGGGGAATCTTGGAACCGTCTTGGCGGGGCACCCCGCGTGGGTGCAATGGGCGTCGGTGGTTGGGACGCAGGGGCTCACGTTGTGGATCGTGGCGGTGAACGCCTTGGTGGCGGCGTCGCTCGTGAAGTTCGCCTCGCGGCGGCTGGTGGAGGGCGCGCTTCGCTTGGCGCTCGGTGTCGCGATTCTGGCGTTGCCTCCGCTCTGGGGCGCCGATCGACTGCGCGACGCCGTACGCGCCGCGGCCGCATCGCCCGTGGCGTTTCAGCCGATCGCACGCGTCGCGCTCATCCAGCCGAACATTCCGAGCGACGAGAAGTGGAATCCTGCGCATCAGGACAGCGTGGTCGAGGTCATCTATCGCCTCACGCACGAGGCGGCCGCCGCGGATACGGCCGGGCTCGACCTCGTGATCTGGCCGGAAACGGCGCTCCCGTTCTATGTCCGGCTGGAGCCGGTCAAGTTGAGAAGGCTGCTCGACACGGCGAAGGAGATCCGCACTCCCATCCTGGCAGCCTATCCCGACGCGCGCCTCAGTTCGTCCGGCGACGTCACGACGCACAACGCCGCGGGGCTGGTGTCGCGCGCCGGTTCGATCTCGGGGCAGTACGAGAAGATTCACCTTGTGCCGTTTGGTGAGCGGATCCCGTTCCAAAGCCTCTTTCCGTTCCTCGGTCGATTCGATCTCGGTCAGGCGGAGTGGACCCCGGGAACCGATCCGTTGGTCTTCGGGGGAGCGGGGCCATCATTCGGAGTGTTGATCTGCTTCGAGTCGATCTTTCCCGGCGACGCACGGCGATACCGGCTCGGGGGCGCGCAGTATCTGGTGAACATCACGAACGACGAATGGTTCGGGAAGTCCGCCGGGCCGGTTCAGCACGCGGATCTGGCGGTGTTGCGATCGGTGGAACTCGGGATGGGTCTCGTGCGCGCGGCGAACACCGGCATCTCGATGATCGTCGATCCCTACGGCCGAGTGACGGAGGCGACGGGGTTGTTCGAGCAGCGAATCGTGATCGGCGACGTGCCCGCGCCCCTGCCGCCGACGACGTACGCGCAGTGGGGGGACTGGACGACCCTCTTGTCGGTCGTGCTCGTGGTCGTGCTGCTCGTGGCCGCCTGGTTCCGCCCGGTGGGGAGACGGTCGGAACCGCTCGCCGTGTTGAAGTCACCGCCCGCCTCACCCGGTTGACACCCACCCCAAACCCGGGTAACCTCCTGATCTTAGGTGGGCCACGGTCTCCATCGGGAGCCTGCGAACCCGCCTCCGACGGCACGGAGGATGCTCAGCGCGGTGCCCGGCTCGCCCGAACGAAACGACCCGACCTCTCATCCCGCTTCCGCGCGTCCGCGTCACCCGGCGGCGCTCCTGGCGTTCGCCCTCGCGGCCGGCGCCGGAATCTCCTTCGCCCGCGCCCCCATTTTGCTCGCGCTCACGACCATCTCATTCGCCGCCCTCACGCTTCGAGCGGAAGGGAAGCGGCCTCGCGCTGAACTCCCGTTCCTCGGACTCGCGGTCATTCTCTTTCTGGCCCACGCGATCCTGGCTCGCTTCCAACCTCAGGCCACAATCGCGGCAACCCTCCTGGCCCTTCGACTTCTCGCGCTCGTCTATCTCACGCGGTGGGCGGTGAAGACCTTCCTGCCGGGTGCCGCGCAGTGGCTGCTCGAACAACCGATCCCCACGCGCCCTCGTCCGCTGGCGCTCGCCGTGGAGAGCGCACGTCTCTCGACCGCGCTCCTCCCGCTCGCGGCGAAGGAAGCCGAGGCGCAGACGCTCGCGCTCAAGGCTCGCGGGATTCGCACCGGGCGTGGGCTCCTCGGTCGCGCCCGCTTCACGGCCGCGTGGATTCTCCCCTTTCTCGGGACCATGCTCCGCGTCGGAGACGCTCTGGCCGACGCGCTTCACGCTCGCGGCTACACGCCCGGTAAGCGTCGTGTGGGGCTAGCGCGGGCGCCGTGGGCCTTGACCGACGCCGGCCTCGTTGTTTTGGGAATCGCGATCGCGGGGGCGCTCTACCGTGGGTTCTGAGCGCCGGCTCGCCACCATTCGCCTCGCCGTCGAGTACGACGGCACGGCATTTCACGGCTGGCAACGCCAATCGCGCGCCCGTTCCGTTCAGGGAGAGATCGAAGCCGCCCTGGAACGTATTACCGGCGCGCCCGCTCGCGTGACCGGCGCCGGCCGCACCGACGCGGGGTGTCACGCGGCGGGGCAGGTGGCGAGCGCCACGGTGGAGACGCGCTTGGAACCGGCGCGACTCCTGGCCGCGCTCAACGCGCATCTGCCGCACGATGTCCGGATCGTGGAAGCGGTGGAGGCGCGCGCGGAGTTTCACGCCCGCTTCGACGCGATACGCCGGTCGTATCGATACCTCATCGTTCCGCCGCCCGCCGCCATCGATCGCGCTCGGGCGTGGGTGCGCCCGATGAAATGCGATGCGGAGGCGCTCCACCGCGCATCCCAGCCACTGAAGGGGGAGCACGATTTCGTCTCCTTCTCGAAGGCGACGCCCGACGCCGACTCCACTCGCTGCCGCGTCACACGCGCGCACTGGAGCGGGCGCGAAGGCCGCTTCCGGTTCGACATCGAAGCCGACCGATTCCTGTACACTATGGTTCGTAAGATCGTCGCGACGATCGTCCGCGAGGCGGAGTCGGGACGAGGCGCCGGCTCGGTTCGCGCGGTGTTGGAAGCACGCGACCGGAGGGCGGCGGCGCCGCCCGCGCCGGCACACGGTCTCTATCTCATGCGAGTTCGATATCCGCGGATCGGTTGGGTTCCGCGGGGGAGGATGAATGTCGTCGGTTAATCCAGTACCAGGCACGGAACGCGCTGGTTCGCCTTGGTCCGCGGGGACGCTCGTCGCGGGCGTCGTGTTCGGACTCCTTCTCATCGCGGCGCTCCTCCTGGCGACGCGCGGCTCGAAGCAGGGAATGCAGCCCGGCACGCCACTCTTCGAGACGTTCCCGGCGGCGGCCTCCGCGCGCCCCGATTCGAACGAACTCCCCGCGGCCCTCGATGGCTCGCGGCGCACCGCGATCGTCCGGGCGGCGGAGCGGGTCGGCCCGTCGGTCGTCACGCTGAGCGTGATCCAATCGCGCGTCGTTCAGACGACGCCACTCGGCGTCGGAGACGAATTCTTCGAGCCTTTCTTCCGCGACATGATTCCCCAATACCGCTATCGCGAACAGATCCCGAGCATGGGCTCGGGTTTCATCATCTCCTCGGACGGCTACGTTCTGACGAACGAGCACGTCATTCGGGGGGCCGACCAGATCAAGGCGATCCTTTCGGATGGCCGGACGTTCGCGGGCCGCGTCATCGGGGCTCACCCACGCTACGATCTCGCGGTGGTGAAGATCGAAGGGAAGAATCTCCCCGTCGCCTCGCTCGGCACCGCGAACGACCTCATGGTGGGCGAGTGGGCGATCGCGATCGGCAACCCGTTTGGCTTCCTCTTGAACGACGTGCAGCCGACCGTCACGGCGGGAGTGGTCAGCGCCACGCATCGCGACATCAAGTCGCAGAACGACGACGGCGGCATCTACAAGGACATGATTCAGACGGATGCCGCCATCAACCCGGGGAACTCGGGCGGTCCGCTCCTGAACGCGAAGGGCGAAGTGATCGGCGTGAACACCTTCATCTTCTCGAAGGGCGGAGGCGGATCGATCGGCATCGGCTTCGCCATCCCGATCGACGCGGCGAAGCGCGTGGTGGACGAAATTCTCAAGTACGGCAAGGTCCGAAATGTCTGGATCGGCGTTCGCACCTGGGAATTGACGCCCTATGTCGCCGAGCGCCTCTCGACCACCGACAAGAACGGTCTCTACGTTTCCGTCGTGGAGCGGGGGAGCCCCGCCGACAAGGCCGGGATGAAGGTGGGCGACATCATCCGGAAGGTGAACGGGACGACGATCCGCGACGTGCAGGAAGCCTACCGTGCCATCTTCGGCGCGAATGTCGGCGACACGATCACCTTGACCGTGGACCGCGACACGAAGCAGATCACGTTCCGGCTCCTGCTCGAGGAGGCGCCCGAGTGACGCCGGCCCCAAGCGTGACCGGGGGAACGGCTCGATGATTCCGCGCTACAGTCGCCCGGCGATGGCCGCGATCTTCGACGACGCGACGCGCTACCAGATCTGGCTCGACGTGGAGATCGCCGTCACCGCCGCGATCGAAAAGCGGGGTGAGGTTCCGGCGGGCACGGCGGATCGCATCCGCGCCGGCGCGCGAGTGAATGTCGCGCGGATCGATGAGCTCGAAGAGACGCTTCGTCACGACGTGATCGCGTTCCTCACGCAGATCGGCGAGACGGTGGGAGCCGACGCGCGCTTCCTTCACCTCGGGATGACGTCGTCGGATCTCGTGGACACGTCGATGGCGCTCCAACTCGTCCGGGCGACCGATCTCCTCGTAACGGAGGCCGAATCGCTCCGCGAAACCACGCGCGGCCTGGCCCTCAAGCACAAAGACACGATCATGGTCGGACGGACGCACGGCATCCATGCCGAGCCGATCACCTTTGGGCTCAAGGTGCTGGTTTGGTACGAAGAACTCGGTCGTGCCGTCGCGCGGCTTCAGTCGGCGCGCGCGGAGATCGCGGTCGGCAAGCTCTCCGGCGCGGTCGGTACGCTCGCTCATATCGCTCCGGACGTAGAGGAGGAGACGCTTCGCTCCCTCGGGCTCGAGCCCGAACCGGCCGCGACACAAGTGGTGCAGCGCGATCGCCATGCCGCGTTGCTCTCGGCCGTAGCGCTCCTCGGCGCGTCGGTCGAGAAGATGGCGATGGAGATCCGCCACCTCCAACGGACGGAGGTGCTCGAGGCGGAAGAGCCGTTCCGCGAGGGGCAGAAAGGCTCCTCCGCCATGCCGCACAAGCGAAACCCGGTGAACTGCGAGCGAATCTGCGGCTTGTCGCGACTCCTTCGCGCGAACGCGCACACCGCCACCGAAAACGTGGCCCTCTGGCACGAGCGCGACATCAGTCATTCGAGCGTGGAGCGGGTGATCGTTCCCGATTCTTTCCTGGTCGCCGATTTCATCACTTTCCAGATGCGGGAAATCCTGGCCGGGCTCCTCGTCTACCCCGAGCGGATGCGCGTGAATGTGGATCGCACTCGCGGGCTCGTCTATTCGCAGCGGGTTCTCCTCGCCCTCACCACGGCGGGGCTCGCGCGCGAGAAGGCCTACGCCATCGTTCAGCGCCACGCCATGGACGCCTGGAAGGCGGAACCCGATTTGATGACGCGGCTCCTGGCCGATTCCGAAGTCACGAAGGCCCTCGACCGCGCTTCGCTGGAGCGTTGCTTCGACCCCGAGTATTTCCTTCGTCACGTCGGCCACATCTTCGATCGTGTCCTGGGAGCCACGCTTGCCGCCCACCGCTGAGGCGCCCGTTCTCCCGTTCGCCGAAGCCGATCCCGCGGCTCTGAAGAAGTTGCTCGCCCAAGAAGGCCTCCGGCTCGCGCCTGGTGAAGTGGCGAAAATGCTCGAACTCCTCGGGCGAAACCCGACGCGCGTCGAGGCGACCCTCTTCGACACGATGTGGAGCGAACACTGCTCCTACAAGAGCAGCCGCCGCGTATTGAAGGCATACCTGCCGACGGAAAGTCCGGACGTGATCCTCGGCCCGGGAGAAGACGCCGGCGTCGTTCGCTTCGGGACGCATAACGGCGTCGAGTACGCCCTCGTGATCGGGCACGAGAGTCACAACCACCCCTCGCAGGTCGTTCCGGTCGAGGGTGCCGCCACCGGCATCGGCGGCATCGTTCGCGATATCAACTGCATGGGCGCCGAGGTGATCGGGGTCCTCGACGCGCTCCGCTTCGGCGATCCCGAAGGACCGCGGGCCGCGACGGTGCGCGAGATCGTTCGCGGCGTGGTGGACGGCATCTGGCAGTATGGCGACCCGCTCGGCGTTCCGAATTTGGGCGGCGATGTCTTCTTCAGCGGCCGCTACGACGAGAACTGCCTCGTGAACGTCGTCGCGCTCGGACTCGTGCGAAGCGATCAGGTGGTTCGGAGCCGCGTGCCGGATGCGGCAAGGACGGAAGCCTACGTGCTGGTCCTGGTCGGGAAACCAACGGACGAATCGGGATTTGGCGGCGCCTCCTTCGCCTCGGCCATTCTCGACGAGGATGCCGAGGACCAGCGCGGCAAGGTCCAGGTTCCCGATCCCTTTCTGAAGCGCGTTCTCTTCGAAGCGAATCGTGCGGCGCTCACTTGGCTCCACGCCCAGGGCGCGCCGTTCGGATTCAAGGATCTCGGCGCCGGCGGCATCGCCTGCGTCTCCTCGGAACTCGCGGCGGCGGGCGGCTTCGGCATGGATGTCGACCTCGACCTCGTGCCGACGCCGGAAGGGGAGTTCCCCTCGGAAGTGCTCGCCTGCTCCGAAACGCAGGAGCGCTTCGCGTTCGTCGTGCCGGAGCGTCTCGCGCCCCGTCTTCTCCAGATCTATAACGAGGAGTACGCGCTCCCGCTTGTCTATCACCGGGCCCGCGCCGCCGTCGTCGGCCGCGTGCGGACCGATGGGCGCTACCGCATTCTCCGCTTCGGCCAGACGGTCTGCGACGCTCCGGTCGAGGTCGTGACGGCGGGAATTCAGCACGACCGCCCGCGCCGAGCCCGCGCCGCGGCACCGCCGGAGTCTCCGCTCCCGCCCGTTCGCGACCACGACGCGCTCTTCCGGAAACTGATCGCGTCGCCGAACCTTGCGTCGCGGGAGCCGATCGTTCGCTACTACGACACCGAAGTGCAGGGGCGCGCCGTTCTCCGCGCCGGCGAGGCGGATTCGGGAGTCTTGGCTCCGATCCCGGGGAGCAAGCTCGGCTGCGCGATCACGGTGGATGGGAATCCCTGGTACGTTGCCGCCGATCCCTATTGGGGCACGGCGCACGTGGTGGCCGAGTCGCTCCGGAATCTCGTGGCTGTCGGCGCGCGGCCCATCGCGCTGACCGATTGCCTCAATTTCGGAAATCCCGAGGATCCCGAAGTCTTCGACGAGTTCGAGAAGAGCGTGCAGGGGCTGGGTGACGCGGCGCGCGCGCTCGGGCCGAAGGGAACGGCGGGGCCACCCGTCGCCATCGTCTCGGGAAACGTCTCCTTCTATAACGAATCGTCGAATGGCCGCGCCATCGAGCCGTCGCCGATCATCGCGGCGCTCGGCGTGCTCGATGACTACAGCGTCGCCATCACGAGCGGGCTGAAGCGGGCGGGCAACGTCGTGGTTCTGACGGGCGCCCGCGAAGCGCGGCTCGGCGCCTCGCAACTGCGCCACGCCTTGACCGGCGAAACCGGCGGACAACTTCCGACCCTCGATTTCGAGCGCGAGCGACGTCGCACCTACGCCGTGCTCGAGGCGGTGCGCCAGGGGCTTCTCCTCTCATGCCACGATTTTGCCGAAGGAGGGCTCGCCATCACCGCCTTCGAGATGGCGCTCGGCGGCTTCGTATCGCAGGGCCTCGGGCTCCAACTTCCGATCTCCGCGCTCGGTGACACGTCTTCCGAAGTGAGGCTCTACTCTGAAGCGCCCGGCTTCCTGATGGAGGTTCGGAAGGAAGCGCTGCCCCGCTTGATGGCGCTCTTCACGGAGCAGGGAGTCGACGCCACCATCACCGGCCGCGTTTTGGCCGAGCCGCGGTTCAAGGTGCTCGACGGCGGCGCGACCCTTATCGACATCGATCTCGCGGAGGCCGCGCGCCTCCATTCCGACGGCATTCGACCCTACGTGGAGTAATCATGGCCCGCGCGGCGGTTCTTCAGATTCCCGGCGTGAATTGCGAATACGAGTCGGCCCGTGCCCTCGAGGCGGTCGGCATCGAGGCCCGTATCATCCGGTTCAACGAAGCCTCGTCCGTGCTCTCGGAGTTCGATGCATTCGTCCTCCCCGGCGGTTTTGCGTTCCAAGACCGGATCCGCGCCGGGGCCGTGGCGGCGAAACTTCCGGCCGTGGAACGGATCGCGCGCGAATCGGAGTCGGGAAAGCCGGTGATCGGCATCTGTAACGGCGCGCAGGTACTGGTGGAGACGGGAATCGTGCCGGGCATTCACCCTGGACGTGTTGAACTCGCGCTCGCGCCGAATCGCGCGCCGCGGCGCCCGGGGTACCAATGCCGCTGGATTCACGTCCGTCCGAGCGAGGGCCCGGGCCGCGCCACGTTCGCCGCCACGATCGCGCTCGATGAATTCGTCCCGCTCCCGCTCGCCCATGGCGAAGGCCGCTTCACGACGGCCGATCCCGACGTGCGCGCGCGGATCGAATCGCAAGGGCTCGTCCTCTTCCGCTACGTCGATGGGGCGGGCCATCCCGCGGACCACTATCCCGACGACCCCAACGGCGCCATGTTTCAGGCAGCCGGCATCACGAACGTCGCCGGAAACGTGCTCGCCTTCATGCCACACCCGGAACGCGCCGCCTGGCTTCGCATGATGCCGCAAGACTGGCCCGGTGCCTGGGGCGAGCGGCGCCGCGCGGTGATCGGGAAGTTCGATGCGCTCGAGGGAGCGGGGCCTGGAAGGTTCCTCTTCGCCTCGCTGGCGAAGCGGCTCGGCGTGTCGACCCCGCAGGGGGCGCCCGCATGAGCGCGGTTCTCCTCACGCGACTCAAGATCACCGATCTCACCGCCCTCACGGCGCTCGAGGCGGGGCGCCGCATGCTGCCGGAAGGCCATGCGCTGGAGCGGATTGTCCGCGAGGAGCTCTTTCTCTTCGAGCCCGAGTCGGGCGTCGCTCCGGCAGCGTTCGAGCAACGGCTTCACGAAGCGATTGAAACCAGTAACTTCTTCGTGAATCCAAACAAGGAGCGCTTTCGCTTCCTGACGTCCGGGCAACGGGGCGCCACCTGGAGCCCGCCGGAAGGAGCCTGGGGGATTCTCGCCCGATCGCGCGACGACACTCGCGACGAAGGGCTTCGGGCGCGGCTGCTCCGCGAGCATCCGCTTCCGGGGCTTGCGGCCATCCGCCGCGCTCGCGCCTGGTGGCTCTGGACGCGCGACGCGAGCGGTGCCCCCGCAAAAGAATATTTCTACGTGCGACTCGGTCCGCTTCAGGGCCCGTCGAAGGGACTTCTGTTGAATCCGCACGCCGAGGCGTCGCTTCGGATCTTCGGCGACGTGGCGTGGAAGGACGTGGAACGATTCCTGGCGGAACCGGCGCTTCAGCCGGCGGCCGCCTGAGGAAGGAGATTCCCACTTTGGCATTGCCGGTCACGCTTACGGAGAGCAGTCGGACCCGAACCGGGGCGCACGGCGACCACCTGCGCGAAGAGTGCGGCGTGTTCGGCATCTGGGGCGCGCCCAACGCGGCGCGGCTCGCGTACGCCGGGCTCTACTCGCTTCAGCATCGCGGACAGGAGAGCGCCGGCATCGTCGCGACCGACGGCGTGGAATATCGCCTCCACCGCGGCGTCGGCCTCGTGTCGGACGTCTTCGGCGTGGGCACGCTCGACAAGCTTCAGGGACATATCGCCATCGGGCACAATCGCTACTCCACCACCGGCGGGAGTCACATCCAAAACGCGCAGCCTCTCGTCGTGAACTTCCGGGAAGGGAAGCTCGCGATCGGGCACAACGGAAACCTCGTGAACGCCCTCGAACTCCGTCGCGAGATGGAGGAACAGGGGTCCATCTTCCAGACGACGAGCGACACGGAAGTGATCCTCCACCTGATCGCCCGCTCGAAGGCGACAGAGATCGAACGAATGGTCGCGGAGGCGCTCGCGCGCTGCCAGGGCGCCTACTCGCTCGTGCTCTTGGCCGGCGAGAAGCTGATCGGCGTGCGCGATCCGAGGGGATTCCGCCCTCTCTGCCTCGGCCGCCGCGGCGACGCCCACGTCCTCGCGAGCGAGACCTGCGCGCTCGACATCGTCGGAGCCACGTTCATCCGCGAGATCGAGCCGGGCGAGATGGTCATTCTCGACAGGGACGGCGTTCGCTCGATCAAGATTCTCTCGCCGGAACCGATGCGGGCCTGCGTCTTCGAACTCATCTACTTCTCACGCCCCGACAGCGTGGTCTTCGGGCTGAGCGTCGATTCGATCCGCCGAAAACTGGGCCGCCGCCTGGCCGATGAACACCCGGCCGAGGCCGACATCGTTATCGCGGTTCCCGACTCGAGCAATTCCGCGGCGCTTGGATTCTCGGAACAGTCCGGCATCCCGTTCGAACTCGGGCTCATCCGAAACCACTACATCGGGCGGACCTTCATCGCGCCGGAGCAGATCTCCCGCGACTTCGGCGTGAACCTCAAATTCAACCCCGTTCGGCGCATTCTGGAAGGGAAACGGGTCATCGTGGTGGACGACTCGATCGTCCGGGGGACCACCAGCCGAAGCCTCGTCGCGATGCTCCGCGACGCGGGTGCTCTGGAAATCCACTTCCGCGTCTCGAGCCCGCCGATCGGCTGGTCGTGCTACTACGGGATCGACACGCCGAACCGTCGCGAACTGATCGCCTCTTCCCACACGGTCGAGCAGATCCGGAAATATCTAAACGTCGACACGCTCGGCTATCTCTCCATGGAGGGCCTGCGGGCCTGCGTGGAGCGCCCGGACGACCACTGCTACGCTTGCTTCAGCGGCGAGTACTCGGTTCGGTTCGGTGCGGACATGGACAAACTCGCCATGGAGCGGGGCGCGACCCGCCCCGTGGAGCTCGCCTAACCCCAGAGTCCCGCAGCCGCCGACCCAGCAGCCAGGCGTCAAGATCACACCCGGCCTGCCGATAGACCGGTGGACGGAGAGGCGAGTTCCGCCCTTCGGCCACCCGGTCTGTTCGCGCGGCGCCGCACTGGTGGCGCCGCTACAGCAGCAACTTATGGCGGAGTCTTCGCGTGACGACGGAAGAGACGAACGGGCGGAAAAAGCTGGGCGAGTACCTTCTGGAAGCGGGGCTCCTCAACGAGCACCAGCTGAAGGAGGCGCTCCGGCGCCAGCGGCAGACGAAGGAGCCGCTGGGGCAGATCCTCGCGCGGAGCGGGATGATCTCCGAGTCGGACGTCTGCAACGTCCTCCACCAGCAGCTGGGCCTACCCGTCATCGACTTTGCGGCGGTCGCCATCGAGGAGAGCGTCATCGCGCTCATCCGAGAGGATCTCGCGAAGAAATACACCGCCATCCCGATCGAGCTCGAAGGACGGAGCACGATCCGCGTCGCGATGGCCGATCCGCTCAATCAAAGCGCCATCGACGACATCCGCTTCCAGAGCGGTTACTTCGTGAAGCCCGCGCTCGCCCCGCCGTCGGCGATCGTCGAAGCGATTTCGAAGTACTACCATATCGATGCCTCGGTCGTGGAAATCCTCGAGAACATCATCAAGGACGATCCCGTCAGCGAAGTCCGGGAGATCGTCGACGCTCCGCCCGACGCCTCGCTCGAAGAGCTGATGAAGCTTTCGGCCGGGCCGCCGATTGTCCGCCTCGCCAATTGGGTCATCACCCGAGCCGTGGAGATGCGCGCGAGCGATATCCACATCGAGCCGCATGAGAAGGGAGTCGGCGTCCGCATTCGCGTCGACGGACTCCTTCAGGACCTTGAGCGGCTGCCGAAGTGGACCCAGGGAGCGCTCACGTCGCGTGTGAAGATCCTCGCCTCGCTCGACATCGCGGAGAAGCGCCTGCCCCAGGACGGCCGGTTCCGGGTGGAGATGGAAGGGCGCCGCATCGACCTTCGCGTCTCGACCCTTCCGACCGCGCACGGCGAAAAGATCGTGATCCGAATCGTCGACCAGGAGCGCTCCGCGCTTCGTCTCGACTCCCTCGGCCTTTCACAGGTCAACCTCGACCGAATCAAGGCGTACGGCCAGCGACCGCAGGGAATCGTCATGGTGACGGGACCCACCGGCAGCGGCAAGACGACCCTCCTCTACTCGCTCCTGCAGCACATCCACTCGGTGACGAAGAACATCATCACCGTGGAGGACCCGATCGAGTATCAGGTCGCGGGCGTGAACCAGGTGCAGGTGGACGAGAAGAGCAAGAAGACGTTCGCCTCCATTCTGCGCGCCATGCTCCGCCAGGATCCCGACGTCATGATGATCGGAGAAATCCGCGACACGGAGACGGCGCAGATCGCCTTCCGCGCCTCGATCACCGGGCATCTCGTGCTCTCGACCGTCCACACGAACGACGCCCCGGCGGCCGTCACGCGGCTCGTCGACCTGGGACTCCAGCCCTTCATGGTGGCCTCGAGCCTCGTGGCCGCGATTTCCATGCGCTTGATCCGGCTTCTCTGCCCGAAGTGCAAGGACGCCTACGCGCCGACCGGAGATGAACTCCGATTGCTCGGCATCTCGCACCGCGACGCGCGGGACTTGTCTCTCTATCGCCCCGTCGGCTGCGAGCACTGCAGCGAGACCGGCTACCGCGGCCGCACGGGCGTCTTCGAAATCCTGGAGATGACCGAGAATGTGCGTCGCCTCGCGGCGGGGCACGCGACCGAGTCGCTCATCCGCCGCGCGGGCATGGAAGACGGGATGATCTCGATCGGTCAGGACGGGCTCGCGAAGGTGATCGCCGGGGAGACGTCGCTCGAGGAAGTGCGGCGCGTCGTCTTCTACGAGGAGGAGCTCGGCCACGTCTGCGCGACCTGCCGCCACACGGTGGCCTCCGATCATCTCTACTGCCCGCACTGCGGCACCCCGAGCGCGACCTCCTGCGTCTCCTGTGGCCGCCGCATCGACGCCGAGTGGGGATTCTGCCCGACGTGTGGCAAATCCCGCGCGCGCGTCGCGGGACCCGATTCGCCGGTGGCGGAGGAGTTGATCGGCGAGGAGTCCGACCCCGTCGAGAGCGAGCCGATTCCCTCGAGCTCGTCCCGCCGCGGTTCGCGAGGCGGGAAGAACGTCGGAGCCACCCGCGAGGCTTGACCGCCCGGTCGCCCCTCCCTAGAATCCCCCGACCCTACGACCGCGACGGCATCACGCCGAAACGCGGGATCCCGCAGGGAGTTCCAGCACGGGGCCCATGTCCGTTCAGGAGATCCGCCGCACCAAGCTCGACGCGCTCCGCGCGGCCGGCGTCGAACCGTTCGCCTACGGATTCGACGTCACGCATCGCTCCGCCCGAATCCTCGCCGACGCGGAAGCACTCGAGGCCTCCGCCGCGCCGGTCCGTTTCGCGGGACGGCTGATGACGAAACGGGGACACGGCAAGGCCTCCTTCGCTCACCTCAAGGATCGCGACGGCCTTCTACAAATCTATCTCCGCGAGGATACGCTCGGCGCGGAGGGATATGCCGCGGCGCTCGAATGGGATCACGGCGACTGGATCGGCGTCGAGGGGCCGATCTTCAAGACGCGCACCGGCGAAGTGACGGTGAAGGTGGAGCGCGCCACGTTCCTCGCGAAGGCGCTTCGGCCCCTTCCCGAGAAGTGGCACGGGCTCACCGACGTCGAGATCCGGTATCGGCAGCGCTACACCGACCTCGTCGTGAACGACGAGGTGCGTGCCGTGTTCCGCGCCCGTAGCGCCATCGTCCGCGCGATGCGGGCGTTCCTCGACGACCGCGAGTTCCTGGAAGTCGAAACACCCGTGCTTCAGGCGCTCTACGGCGGCGCCACGGCGCGACCGTTCATCACGCACCACAACGCGCTCGACATGCCGCTCTACCTCCGCATCGCGGACGAACTCTACTTGAAGAGGCTGATCGTGGGCGGGCTCGAGCGCGTGTACGAAATCTCGAAGGATTTCCGGAACGAAGGGATCGACCGGAGCCACAACCCCGAGTTCACCATGCTCGAGTTCTATCAGGCCTTCGCCGACTACGAACAGATGATGGCGGTGACCGAGGCGCTCGTCGTCCACACGGTACGCGCGGTGCACGACACGCTGGCCATCCCGTACGCGGGAAAGACGGTCGACTTCACGCCACCCTGGCGGCGGCTTCCATTCTCGGCGGCGGCGGCGCAGGGGCTCGGGCTTCCGTCCGTGCCGGCGACGCTCGACGATCTTCGTGCGGCGGCGCGCCGTGTCGGTCTCTCGGTCGATCCCGCGCTCGGCTACGGCCGGCTGCTTGACGAGATCGTCTCGGAAAAGGTGCAGCCCGATCTGATCGCGCCGACGTTTCTGACCGACCATCCGCGCGACATGTCGCCGCTCGCGAAGGCGAAGCGGGGAAACCCCGACGTCGTGGAGCGCTTCGAGGTCATCGTGGCGGGGATGGAAATCGCCAACGCCTTCTCCGAGCAGAACGACCCCGACGCGCAGCGGCGCGCCTTCGAGGACCAGATGGAGCAGCGAAAGAAGGGGGACGACGAAGCGCAGCCGCTCGATGCCGACTACCTTCGCGCGCTGGAGATGGGGATGCCGCCGACCGGGGGTGTTGGGATCGGCGTCGATCGCGTCGTCATGCTCCTCACCGACCAGCGCTCGATCCGCGACGTGATTCTCTTCCCCCACATGCGTCCCGAGGAGGAGGCGGGCGCCTGAGCGCCCGCGGCCGCGGACGTCGCGGCCGCCCCGCCGATCGATGGGCTACGTCCGAACGATCGCCTTCCGCTACCTGCGCTCCAAGCGCCGGCTCAACTTTATCACGCTCGTGAGTCTCCTCGCGTCGGGGGGTGTCTTCCTCGGCGTGGCGGCGCTCACCATCGTGCTCTCCGTCATGAACGGCTTCGAGGACCAGGTCCAGCGGCGCATCGCCGGGACGAACGCCCACATCGCCGTCCTCGGCTCCGACGACGCGCCGCTCCCGATCGGGGAGGGGATTCCGAACGCGATCCGGAAGGCGCTTCCGGATGCGGAAGTGGCGCCGTTCGTCTACGGGAAGGTGATGGTCGCGTCGAAGTCGAGCGTCGACGGCATGGTGTTGAAGGGTGTCGAGCCGCAGCGGGAAGTGCGCGTCACCGATATTCTCGCCCATCTCGCTCCGTCCGAGGGCGCGTTCGACGGGGGCGATCTCCCCGGCATTGCGCTCGGCCAGGAATTGGCGCTTCGCCTTCGCGTCCGACGTGGCGACATCATCCTCGTGAGCGTTCCGCGGGAAGAGCCGGGTGGAATCCTGGGCGGCGTACCGCACAGCCGCCGGCTTCGCGTGAGCGCTATCTTCGAATCGGGGCTCTACGAATACGACTCCTCCTTTGGCATCGTTCTCCTCGAAACGGCTCAGGAGTTCTTCGGGCTCGAGAACGAGGTGACGGGATATCAGCTCCGGATCGCCGACCTCTTTCACGCGCGGGAGCATGCCGATCGACTCGGCGAGGAACTCGGCCCTTCCTATCGGATCACGAACTGGATCGACCTGAACCGGAATCTCTTCGCCTGGATGAAGATCGAGAAGGCGGTCATGTTCACGATCCTGGTACTCATCGTGCTCGTGGCGGCCGTGAACATCGTCTCGAGCCTGGTGATGCTGGTCTTGGAGAAGCGGCGCGATATCGGGGTTCTTCGGACCATGGGGGTCACTCCGGGGGGAATCTTGAGGATTTTCCTGCTTCAGGGCACGATGATCGGGGCGGTGGGGACGACCCTCGGCCTGACGGTGGGGGCCGCGGTCTCCTACGCGCTCGGACGCTGGAAACTCCTTCAACTGCCGGGCGAGATCTACTTCCTGGACACCTTGCCGGTCAAGATGGAGCCGCTCGATTTCGCGCTCGTCGGGATCTCCGCGGTGATCATTTGCTTTGCCGCGAGCCTCTACCCGGCGTGGCAAGCGGCGAAGCTTCCGCCGGTGCAGGCGATCCGCTATGAGTGAGGCGCGCTCGCGCAGAGAGTCGGAGCCAGAGGCGGCACCCGGCGCGACGGCGGCAGCGATCGAAGCCGAAGGGCTCTCGATGACCTATCTCGGGAGCGCCGTCCCCGTCGAAGTGTTGCGCGAGGTCTCGCTCTCCGTATCGCCTGGAGAAATGGTCGCGATCGTCGGGGCATCGGGATCGGGAAAGTCGACGCTCCTCCATTTGCTCGGTGGGCTCGACACGCCTTCGAAGGGAACCATCCGCGTGCGCGGCCAAGCGCTGACCGGACTGAGCGAAGATGCTCGATCACGGTTACGGGCGCGCACGGTCGGATTCATCTTTCAATTTCACCAGTTGCTTCCGGAGTTCACGGCGCTCGAGAACGCCATGATGCCCGGCTGGATCACCGGAGATCCGCCGGAGGCGGTCGCGGCACGGGCCACCTCGCTCCTCGAGGGGCTCGGGCTGGGTGCGCGGTTGGAGCACAAACCGGCCGAGCTTTCGGGAGGGGAACAGCAGCGTGTGGCGGTGGCGCGGGCGCTTCATCATCGGCCCGCCGTGCTCCTTGCGGACGAGCCGACCGGGAATCTCGACCGGCCCGCTACCGAGGCGCTCCTGAAAATATTGGACCGATACCGGTTGGAGGAGTCCCAAGCCATTGTCATTGCAACACATAACCCAGATGTCGCACGGGCGGCGGGGCGTGTGGTAGCACTTGAGGATGGCCGTCTCAGGCCGATGAACTTGTAGGATGCCCGCATCTAAGGAGTTGCGGGGGTACCAGGGGCGGGGAGACGCGCAGCCGAGAGCGAACGCCGGGGGGCGAGGGAGGCCCTGAACGCCACATGCAATGCCAGATCTGCGGGAAACGACCTGCGGTGGTTCACTTCACCGAGATCGTGAATAACAAGAAGTCCGATCACCACGTTTGCGAGAAGTGCGCCGAGGAGCGCGGCTACCACGTGCCGCTGCTCAAGTCGAAGTTCTCGGTCGGCGATCTTCTCGCGGGCATGGTCGATCAGGCGGGGCAGGGCGAGGAGTCGAAGGTCGGGCGCGTGCAGTGTCCGCGCTGCAATCTCGTCTACTCCGAGTTCAAGGAATCGGGGCGCCTCGGCTGCTCCGACTGCTACACGACATTCCGTTCGCAACTCCGCCCGCTCCTGCGGCGTATCCACGGCAGCACGAAGCACGTCGGAAAAGCACCGGCGCGCGATTCGGAGCGCGTGGCGCTTCGCCGCGAGGTGCAGCGGCTCCACGAGGAGTTGCAGCACGCGATCGAGCGCGAGGAGTTCGAGAACGCCGCGTCGATTCGAGACCGTATCCGCGCCATGGAGGCGCAGAGCGCCGGTCCGGCGGCGGGGAGTTCCACGTGAAACTGACCGACCAGGCGAGGCATCTCGGACGCTGGCTCGACGGCACCGGGCCCTCCTCCGACGTCGTCTTGAGCACGCGCGTCCGACTCGCGAGGAATCTCAAGGAAGTGCCGTTCACGCACCGCGCGAGAGAAGAGCAGCTCGCGATGGTCTACTCGAGCGTTCTCTCCGCCGTTCGGAAGACGCCGGTGTTGGCGACGTCGTCCGCGCTGCCGATGCGTGATCTCTCGCCGATCGACCGCCAGTTCCTGGTCGAGCGGCATCTGATTTCCAACGACCTCGCCGATAACGGCCGCCTGCGGGGATTGCTGCTCTTGCCGGACGAAACGGTCTCGGTGATGGTGAACGAGGAGGACCATCTCCGGCTCCAGGCCCTCGCCTCGGGCTTTCAGCTTCGGTCGGCGTGGGAAGCGGTGAACGCCATCGATGATGAATTGGGACAGGACCTCGACTATGCTTTCAGCGACGAACTCGGCTATCTCACGGCCTGCCCGACGAACGCGGGAACGGGGATGCGGGCGTCGATCCTGATTCACCTGCCGTCGCTGGTGCTGACGCGCCAGATCGGCCGGGTGCTCCAGGGCATCACGCAGGTCGGACTCGCCGTCCGCGGCTTCTACGGCGAGGGCTCGCAGATCATGGGGAATTTCTTCCAGATCTCGAACCAGACGACGCTGGGACAGAGCGAGCGTGAGACAATCGAGAGTCTCGATCGCGTCACGCGCCAGATCATCGACTACGAGCAGCGCGCGCGCGAGGAGCTCTTGAAGGATGCGCGCGTCCAGATCGAGGACAAGGTTTGGAGGGCGTACGGCACGCTCCGCCACAGCCGGGTTATCTCCTCGCAGGAGGTGATCAACCTGGTTTCCGCCGTTCGGTTCGGACTCTCCCTTCAGATCGAAGGGCTGGCCGACGTGAAGACGCTGAACGAGCTGTTGATTCGGACTCAGCCGGCTCACATGCAGCTCTGGGCCGGACGCGAATTGGAGCAACGCGAGCGCAACGTCCTCCGCGCGGAGTACGTGCGCCGGTTGCTCGGCGAAGACATCAGCAACGCCGCCCGTTCGAACTAGCGGGCGCCCCAGGAGGGATCGCGATGCACGACAAGTTTACCGAGCGGGTGCGCAAGGTGATGTACCTCGCGCGGGAAGAAGCCGCCCGGCTGCAGCACGACTACATCGGCACGGAACACCTCCTGCTCGGCGTCATTCGCGAGGGGGAGGGGATCGCGGCCACGGTGCTGAACAACCTGGGCCTCGACCTCGACGCGATCCGCCAGGCCGTGGAGAGCATGGTCGCCTCGACCGGCGGCACGCTGACGATCGGGGAGATCCCGTTCACGCCGCGCGCGAAGCGCGTGCTGGAGCTCTCGGTGGACGAGGCGCGCCAGTTGGGCCACAACTACGTCGGAACCGAGCATCTTCTTCTTGGGTTGATTCGGGAAGGCGAGGGCGTCGCGGCGCGGGTCCTGCTGGAGCTCGGCGTGGACCGGAAGAAAGTGCGCGAGGAGACGCTGAAGCTCTTGGGAGGGACCCCATCCGTGTCGCAGCCTGAGCGGGAAGGAAAGGTCGAGACGCCGGCCCTGAATCAATTCGGCCGGGATTTGACCGCGCTCGCGCGGGAGAACAAGCTCGATCCGATCATCGGACGGGAGCCCGAGATCGAGCGCGTCATTCAGGTGCTGTCGCGCCGGAAGAAGAACAATCCGATTCTCATCGGAGAACCGGGCGTGGGGAAGACCGCCATCGCCGAGGGGCTGGCCGAGCGGATCGTCGAGAACCGGGTGCCCGAGACGCTGAAGGATAAGCGAATCGTGACGCTCGATCTGGCCGCCGTCGTGGCCGGGACGAAATATCGCGGACAGTTCGAGGAGCGGCTGAAGGCCGTCATGAACGAGATCCGCGAGTCGAAGGACACCATCATCTTCATCGACGAGCTTCACACGATCGTCGGCGCGGGCGGCGCGGAAGGGGCCATCGACGCCTCCAACATGCTGAAGCCGGCGCTGGCGCGCGGCGAACTGCAGTGCATCGGCGCCACGACCCTCGACGAGTTCCGGAAGTACATCGAGAAAGACGGCGCCCTGGAGCGGCGTTTCCAGCCGATCATGGTCGATCCCCCTTCGGTGGACCAGACGATCGAGATCATCAAAGGGCTCCGCGACAAGTACGAGGCGCATCACGGCTCCAAATACACCGACGAGGCCATCGTGGCGGCGGCCCGCCTGGCCGACCGCTACATCAACGACCGTTTCCTGCCGGACAAGGCGATCGACGTCATCGACGAGGCCGGCGCCTGCGCCCGCCTCTCCGTTTCCGCCATCCCGACGGAAGTGCGCGATCTCGAGAAGCACGTCGAGGAAGTGGCGAAGGAGAAGGAAGCCTCCATCCAGCAGCAGGAGTTCGAGAAGGCGGCCCGTCTTCGCGATACGGAGAAGGAACTGCGCGCGAAACTACGCGAGCACAAGAAGTCGTGGAACGAGGTGAAGCACGACACGCAGATCACCGTGGACGTGGAAATGATCGCGTCCGTGATCTCCCGGATGACCGGTATTCCGATCAACCGGATCGAGGAGAAGGAATCGGCGAAGCTCCTCCGGATGGAGGAGGAGTTGAAGAAGTGGGTCGTGGGCCAGGACGAAGCGGTGGCGGCGGTGTCGCGCGCCATTCGCCGTAACCGGGCCGGCCTTCGCGATCCGCGGCGCCCGATCGGCTCGTTCATCTTCCTCGGGCCGACCGGCGTCGGCAAGACGGAGCTCGCGCGCGTCCTGGCGCGGTTCCTCTTCGACGACCCCGAGGCGCTCATCCGCATCGACATGTCGGAGTACATGGAGAAGTTCTCGGTCTCGCGCCTCATCGGCGCGCCCCCGGGCTACGTCGGGCACGAAGAGGGCGGGCAGCTGACGGAGAAGGTTCGGCGGAAGCCCTACTCGGTGGTTCTCCTCGACGAGATCGAGAAGGCGCATCCCGACGTCTTCAATATCCTCCTTCAAGTGCTGGACGACGGTCAGTTGACCGACAGTCTCCGACGGAAGGTCGATTTCAAGAATACGGTCCTGATCATGACGTCCAACATCGGTGCGCGGCAGATCAAGGGGGCGCGGAGCCTCGGCTTCTCCGAGCGGACCGAGGCGTCGTCGTACGAAACGATGAAGACGACGATCCTCGACGAGTTGAAGCGGGCGTTCAATCCGGAGTTCCTGAACCGGGTGGACGAATCGATCGTCTTCCATTCGCTCTCGCGGATCGAGATGCTCGCCATCACGCGCATTCTGCTGAATCAGGTCGTCGATCGGCTCGGCCTCACGGGGGTGAAGCTCTCCTTCGACGAGCCGGTCATCGAGTTGCTGATCGAAAAGGGATTCGACGCCGCGCTCGGAGCGCGGCCGCTCAAGCGCGCCATTCAAAAGCTCATCGAGGACCCCCTCTCGGAGCATGTTCTGCGCGGGCAATTGAAGGAAGGCAGCGACGTGCTTGTTCGCCGGCAGGGCGACGAGCTCGCGTTCAACTCTTGACGGTTCCCTCGACGAAGGATCGTCCCGATTTCGCGTATCACCGGGTCCCGGCGCTCCAGGCCGGGATCCGCGTGGCCGCGATCTTTTTTTTGCTCCTCGCTGGCTCGATCGAGCCAGCGTCGGCACAGCAGGCGGAGCGCCTTGGGGCTCCGGCGGACTCCGGCATCGTGCTTCCACTCGACGGGCCCGACCAGGGCGCGCCGGGGAACCCTCCGCGGACCGGCGGGAGCATCAACTCCGTTAGCGTCGCCGGATTCGCCAACGTCGACTCCCTGGTGATCATCCGCACGTTTGGCCTGAAGGCGGGCGACGTTTACGAGCGCTCCGCGCTCTCCGACGCGGTGAGGCGTCTCTACGCGACGGGGCTCTTCACCGACGTGGATATCGTCGACCAGGCGGCCCCGGAAGGGGGCGTGGCGCTGATCATCCACGTGCGGGAGCGGCCGCGCGTCCAGGGCGTCGTCTTCGTGGGAAATCACAAGCTCGACGAGGCCGCCCTGAAAGGGAAGATCACGGTCGCCAACGGGCAGCTCCTCGACAAGAGCGTTCTCGAACTCGACGCGCGGAAGATCGCGGACGCCTACGCCGACGACGGCTACGCCCGCGCCCGCGTCTCGGCGAAGACCGACTCCACGGGACCCGGCGTCGTGGGCGTCAAGTTCGAGATCATCGAGGGAACGAAGCAGAAGGTTCGCGGCATCCAGATACACGGTGTGACCACGCTTTCGAAGAGCGACCTGGCCGACGCCATGAAGAGCAAGATGCCCGGCTTCCTGAAGAGCGGTACCTACAAGCCGTCGAAGACGGACGAGGACATGACCGCGCTCCGCCTCTACATGAGGAGCCGGGGATTCCGCGACGCGGAGGTCGACTCCATCCGGCCCGAGGAGACGGCGGACGGAAAGGGAGTCATCCTCCACACGTACGTTCGCGAAGGGCCGCGCTACCGATTCGGATCGATGTCGTGGTCGGGGAACACCGCGGTGCCGACCGTGGCGCTCGAGTTCGTGACCACCTGCCGCCCCGGGCTCCCCTATGACGAATCGAAGGTTCAGAAGACGCTCCAGTCCGCCTACGAGCTCTACCAAGAGACCGGCTATCTCTTCCTCTCGATCGACCCCAAGTTCAGCGATCGCGACACGATCGTCGACATCGCCTTCGCGGTTCAGGAAGGGCAGCGCTCCCGCGTGGCCGATCTCAAGATCATCGGAAACACGCGGACCAAGGAGAACGTCATCCGTCGCGAGGCAAAGGTGCACCCCGGGGACACCTTCCGCCGCTCCTCCCTCATGCGGACGCAGCGCGATATTTTCGGGCTCGGTTTCTTCCAGGACGTGAACGTCGACTACGAGCCGACGGGGGACAGCGCCGACATCAACCTGACGCTGAAGGTGCAGGAGAAGCAGACCGGCACGGCCAGCGCCGGCGCCGGCTATTCGAGTCAGACCGGTCTGACCGGCTTTCTCGAGCTGGGCCACAACAACCTCTTCGGGAACGGCCAGAGCATTTCGATCCGTGTGGAGCGGGGCGGTCGCCGCCGCGACCTCCAGCTCTCATTCACGGAGCCCTGGTTCCGCGACACCCCCCTCACGGTCGGGGTGGATCTCTTCAATACGCAGCGCAATCTCGACTTCTACGACCGTAAGGACGTCGGCGGAGGATTTCGGCTCGGCCGACCGTTACCGTGGCCCGACTACAGCCGCGGCGTCATCGGATACGATCTTCGCGACGTGACGCTCAGCAGCTTCGACGCGCCGCGCGCGGGCGAGCCGCTCAATCTCGAGAAGCTCCGCGACACCAAGTGGCCACGGCGGGTGAGCAGCATCAACTTCACCCTGACGCGAAACAGCACCGACAACCCGTTCAATCCCGGACGGGGCTCCAAACTGACTTGGGTGAACACCCTCGCGGGGGGACCGCTCGGTGGGGTCGAGGAATTCCTGAAGGAGAGCTTCGAGCTTCGGAACTACACGAAGCTCCGAAAGCCCTTCACGCTCATGCTCCGCGGGAAGGCCGGCTTCCTCGCGGGAGGGTCGGTCCCCGACTACGAGCGTTTCCGGCTCGGAGGAACGACTTCCGACTATCTTCGCGGCTACCCTGACTACTATGTCGTCCCGCGGGCCAACGTCACGAAATCGGAGCTGACCGGGAGCGTCATCGAGCGCTATCCGGGCGGCCGGACGATGCTCATCCTGACCACGGAACTCCAATTCCCGATTGCCGATCCGCTCCGGGGTCTCCTCTTCTTCGACGCCGGAAACACCTGGAATTCGACCCGCGATCTCGACCTCGGGGACCTTCGAAAGGGCGCTGGCGTCGGTATCCGCATGGAAATTCCCGCCCTGGGGCGGGTTGGATTCGATGTAGGGTATGGGTTCGACCGTGAGGAAGGGGGGTCTTGGGAGACCCACTTCCAACTTGGTAACACTTTCTGAGGTAAGGGGTTAGAAGATGGCTCGACACCGATCAGGACGTGGGGTAGTCTGGGGCGCGCTCTTCGTCGCCCTCCTCTTCGGGGGGGCTCGAATCGCGTCGGCTGACGTGAAGCTCGCCTTCATCGACTCCGACCGGATCTTCGCGGAATACGAGAAGACTCGGGAGGCTCAGGCCGCGTTCAACCGGGAGGTGCAGGAGCTGTCTCGGACCGCCCAGGATCAGAAGGCCGAAATCGACAAGATGCAGAAGCGTCTGGACCAGCAGAGCCCCATGCTGAGCGAGGCGAAGCGGGACCAGGAGACGCAGGCTCTGCAGCAGAAGGTGAGCGACTACGAGTCGTTCATTCAGAAGAATTGGGGTCCCGGCGGAGCGATCTCCAAGCTGAACGAGGAGTACCTCCGGCCGATTATCGATCGTGTCCATCGGGTCGTGGCCGATATCGGTAACAACGACGGGTATCAACTCATTCTCGACGCCGCGGACGGAAACATCGTCTACGGCGACCAGTCGCTCGACCTGACGAACCGGGTTCTGTCGCGGCTTCGGGACGAAGATGCGGGTAAGGTTCCGCCGGTTGGAAGCGGAACCACGACCGGCGGACCGTAGTCGAACCGCCGCCGCGATTCGCGTCACGTACGGCGCGAAGGGAGCAACGGATGCGCGTCACCCTGGAGACCGTGGCCAAAGCCATCGATGGCGAAGTCATCGGCGACGGGTCGATTGAGATCACGGGCGTGGCCGGCATCCGAGAGGCGCGCGAAGGGGAACTGACCTTCCTCGCCAATCCCCGCTACGAGAGCTACCTCGACGAGACGCGCGCCTCGGCCATTATCGTGGCCGAGAACCACCGCGTGACCGACAAGATCCTCGTCCGAAATTCGAATCCCTACCTCGCCTTCCTGAAGGCGGTCTGCTTCTTCCAGGGGGACGAGTCACGTCCCGAACCGGGCGTCCATCCGACGGCGGTCGTAGCACCCGGGGTCGACATCGATCCGAGTGCCTCGATCGGCCCGCAGGTCGTGCTCGAGCCCGGCTCACGCGTCGGCCCGGGGGCGCGAATCGACGCCGGCTGCTACATCGGCGCGGGCGCCACCGTGGGGGCTGAGACGAGGATCTATCCGAACGTCACGGTGCGTGAAGGTTGCTCCCTCGGCGATCGGGTCATCGTCCACTCCGGGACCGTGATCGGGAGCGATGGATTCGGCTTCGTCCGCGACGGCGATCTCTATCGGAAATTGCCGCAGGTCGGGACCGTGGTGGTGGAGAACGACGTCGAGATCGGCGCCTGCGTTACGATCGATCGGGCCACGACCGGCACGACGCGGATCGGCGAGGGGAGCAAGATCGACAACCTCGTCCAGATCGGCCATAACGTACAGATCGGCCGCCACTGCATCATCGTGGCGCAGGTCGGCATCTCCGGCAGCACGGAGGTGGGGGATCATGTCGTCATCGCCGGCCAGGTCGGCATCGTCGGACACATCGAGATCGGCAGCGGCGCGCAGATCGGCGCGAAGTCCGGCGTCTCGAAGTCGATCAAGCCGGGGCAGCGGGTGTTCGGCTATCCCGCACTTCCGGTCGTCCAGGCGAAGCGGATCGAGGCCTGTCTCCGAAAACTTCCCGACCTGGTACAGACGGTCCGGGCGCTGAAGCGCCGCGTGGAAGAGCTCGAAGGCGGGAACGGCGGAGGCACTCCCGGTTGAGCCAACCCCACCAGCGAACGCTCGGCCGCGTCGTCTCCTACGACGGCGTCGGGCTCCACACCGGCGTCCCCTGTCATATCGAGTTTCGTCCCGCCGCTCCCGGAACCGGTGTGCGATTCGTGCGCCTCGACCTTCCCGGCGAGCCCGAGATCCCGGTCGCGCCCGCCTTCGCTCGCGCCGACAACGACAACCTGCGCCGCACCGTTCTGAAGAACGGCGAGGCGGAGGTCCACACGGTCGAGCATGTCCTCGCCGCGGTCGCCGGGCTCGAGATCGACAATCTCGTCATCGCGCTGAACGCCGCCGAGCCTCCCGAGCCTTCCGACGGGAGCGCGAGCGCCTATGTGACCCTCTTCCAGCAGGCGGGAATCGTCGAGCAGCAGGCCACGCGGCGCTACTTCCACGTGCACGAGCCCGTTCGCCACGAGGAGGGGGGCGTCGTGCTCGCGGCGTTTCCGCACGAGGGCCTTCGCGTCACCTTCACCATCGAATATCCGAACGCCTTCCACGGCACGCAGCACGCCACGTACGACATCACGCCCGAGGTCTTCGTGAAGGAGATCGCGCCGGCAAGGACGTTCGTGCTCGAGCGCGACGTGGAAGCCCTCCGCGCGAAAGGGATGATCCGCGGCGGATCGCTCAAGAACGCCGTCGTGGTGAAGCCCGATGGCATCATGAACGAGGGCGGGCTCCGCTTCGAGGACGAGATGGTGCGGCACAAGATTCTCGACTTCCTGGGCGACCTGTCGCTCCTGGGGCGCCCCGCGCGCGGCCACTTTCTCTCGATCAAGTCGGGGCACGCGAGCAACGTCCGCTTCGTGCAGCGGCTGGCGGCCAGCGAGGCCGCGGGCGGAATCGCGCCGATCGACGGGAACGGGAACGGGACGCTGTCGCTCGACATCAACGCGATCATGCGGATCATGCCGCACCGCTATCCACTCCTTCTCATCGATCGGATTCTGAGTCTCGACGAGGCGCGGGTGGTGGGGATCAAGAACGTCACGATCAACGAACCCTTCTTCGAGGGCCATTTCCCGGGGCACCCGATCATGCCCGCGGTGCTCATCGTCGAGGCGATGGCGCAATGCGGCGGCGTGCTCCTGATGAACCGGGTCGACCGACCCAAGGACAAGCTGGTCTACTTCATGGGCATCGATAACGCGAAGTTCAGAAAGCCGGTGAGACCCGGAGACCAACTCCGCTTCGAGCTGACCCTGATTCGCCTCAAGCAGCGCATCTGTAAGATGGAGGGAAAGGCCTACGTCGATGGAGACCTCGTCGCGGAAGCAGAGCTCCTATCCAGCATCGTTGACCGCAATCCCTGAGGTCGACCGCCACACGGGGACGTGGGCGCGGCCGATCGGCGCGGTGTTGCCATTGCCGGACTCGCGGGACAGCCGTCCGCGCATCCACCCGACCGCGATCGTGGAGCGGGGGGCGGAGCTCGGCCCGGGCGTCGAGATCGGCCCGTTTTCGTACGTCGGTCCGCACGTCACCCTCGGAGAGGGGACGAGCGTCGGCCTTCACGCCATTCTCGAAGGGTGGACCACGATCGGACCCCGCTGCCAGATCCACCACGGCGCGGTGATCGGGAACATCCCCCAGGACTTGAAATTTCGCGGCGTGCCGACGAAGGTCGTCGTGGGATCGGACACGACGATCCGCGAGTACACGACCATCCATGCCGCCACCGAAGAGGGGGAGGCGACGATCGTGGGCGACCGCGTTCTCCTGATGGCCTACACGCACGTGGCCCACAACTGCCGCATCGGGAACAACGTCATCCTCGCCAACGCGGTGACCCTGGCGGGGCACGTCCGGGTGGACGACTACGCCATCATTGGTGGATTGACCCCGATCCATCAATTCGTCGCCATCGGGGCGCACTCCTTCATCGGCGGTGGTTCGCGCGTGCCGCAGGATGTGCCGCCGTTCGTGAAGGCGGCGGGGAATCCGCTCCGCGCGTGCGGTCTCAACAGCATCGGCATGGAGCGACGCGGCATCCCGGCCGAGGTCCGCCTGGAATTGAAGCGCGCCTATCGCATCCTCTATCGCTCTCAACTGAACGTCTCGCAGGCGCTCGATCGCATCCTGAGCGAGCTGAGCCCCTACCCTGAAATCCACGAGTTCGTCGAGTTCGTCCGGAGTTCGGAGCGGGGCATCGTGCGGTGACCGGCGCGCGGGCCGGCGTCGCGGGGGTGGGCCACCTCGGTACCCACCACGCGCGCGTCTGGTCGCGAGTTCCGGGCATTACCTCGGTCGCGGCGTACGATCCCGATCCCGCCGCGCGGGAGCGGGCCGCCGGCGCCATTCCGGGTCTCGAGTTCGCCGACTCCTTCGAGGCGCTCCTCGATCGATCGGATGTTGTCTCCATCGCCGCACCGACTCCGGCGCACGCGGAACTCGCGCTTCGCGCGTTGAAAGCAGGGCGCCACGTCCTCGTCGAGAAGCCGATGGCGGTCACGCCGGAGGAGGCCGAGGCGATGCTCGCGGCGGCCCGCGCCGCCGGACGTGCCCTCTTGGTGGGCCAGATCGAGCGCTTCAATCCCGCCGTTCGCGCGGCGCTCCCGCATCTCGCGAATCCGCGCTTCATCGAAGCCCATCGTCTCGCGCCTCCCGTTCCGCGCGGGATTGACGTCGACGTGGTGCTCGATCTCATGATCCACGACCTCGATCTCGCGCTCCTCGCGACCCGTTCCCACATCGTCGAGATGCACGCCGTCGGCGTGCCGGTTCTGACCGACAAGATGGACATCGCGAACGCGCGGCTTGTCTTCGCCTCCGGCTGCGTGGCGAACATCACCGCGAGCCGCATCTCGCGCGAGAAGGTGAGGAAGATCCGCTTCTTCGAGAGTGCCTCGTATCTCTCCATCGACTGCATGAACCGAACCGTCGAGGCCTACACGCTTGCTCCGCCGACGCCGGGCGCCGCGCCCGACGATTGGATGAAGCGCATTCGCCCCCTCTCGGTCGCCGTGGATGGGACGGACCCGCTCGAAAGCGAGCTGGCGCATTTCCTTTCGCTACGGAACGATCCCGCGCGCTCCTGGGAGGAGTGCGCCACCGCCCTCGAGGCGCTCCGGGCCGCCGAGGCGATCGGGCGCATGGTCTCCCGCGCCCAGCCCGACCCGGCGAGCCTACCCGTCTGAAGCTCCCGCTTCTGATTCTCTCGGCCGGCGACCCTTCGGGGGACCGGCTCGGAGCGGCGCTCCTCGGCGCGTTGCGATCGAAGGGCGTGGAGGTCGACGCGGCCGGCATCGGCGGGCCGGCGCTCCGCGCGGCGGGGCTTCGCACCGTCGCCTCGATGGAATCGGTCGCCGTCATGGGATTCGCGGAGATCGTGACCCACCTGGGCGCGATCCGCCGCGCGCGACGTGCCATCCGCGACCTTCTCGAACAGCACCCCGACGCCATCTTCCTTCCAATCGACGCCCCCGGCCTTCACCTCGGACTCGCTCGCCAGGCGCACCGCCTCGGGCGGCGCGTCGTCTATTACGTCTGCCCGCAGATTTGGGCGTGGGGATTCGGGCGGGTCAAGCGCCTCCGCGAGGATGTCGATCTCACGCTTCTTCTCTTCCGGTTCGAGGAAGAGATCCTTCGCCGCGAATCGGCGCCGGGAGCGTGGGTGGGGCATCCGGCGGGCGGGCTCCTTCCCGACGCGGGGGCGACGGCGGCCGCCCGCGCGACCTTCGATCTTGGGCCGGGCGAGCGGCTCCTCGCGCTCCTTCCGGGGAGTCGCCGCGGGGAAGTGGCGCGGCACCTCGCGCCGATGCTCGACGCGGCCGCGCGCCTCGTCGCTCACGCGGGCGTCGCGCTCCGCGTCGTCGTGAGCGACGCGGGGGCGGTCGAAGAGGCGAAGAATCGTCCCGACGTGGCGCCTCTCTGGCGTGAGCTTGCGCCACGCGTGCACGTGGGCCCCTCCGAATCGCTTCTCCGGGCGGCCGACCTGGCGCTCGTCGCCTCCGGCACCGCCACGCTCGAGACCGCCGCGCTCGGCGTGCCGCTCGTCCTCGTCTACCGCACCGGCTCCATTAACTATGCACTCGCTCGCCGGCTCGTGAAACTGCGGCGGATCGGCCTCGTGAACATCGTGCTCGACGAGGACGTGATTCCGGAGTGCGTGCAGGGCGACGCGACCGGGGCCGCGATCGCCGCCGCCGCGGCCCCGCTCCTCGAAGACGAAGCGGCACGCGCCCGGCAGCGAACCGCCTTCGCGCGGCTCCCGGAAGTTCTCGGGGGCCCGGGCGCGGCCGATCGCGCCGCCGACGCCCTTCTCGCCTTCGCGGCCCGCACCGCCGGCGCCGCGACCTCGCGATCATGAGCCCCGCGCTGACGCTCTACCGGCTGTTAACGGGCGGCGCGGGCGCGATCGTGGCGCCGCTCGTTCGGCGGCTTGCGCCGAGCGGCTCCGCTTGGCGTGCGAGATTCGGCGCTCCCGAAGGAGTCGGTCTCGCCGCGGGCGGGCCCTGGATTCACGCGGCGTCGATGGGAGAGGCCGCCGGCGCGCTCCGCTGGGTCGATGCGCTCCTTGCCGCGGGCTATCGGGCCCCGATTCTTGTCACGACCCACACCAACGCGGGGCTCGGCCGGTTGCGGAGCGATGGTGGCGCGAGGATCGTGGGCGCGGTCGCGCCGTACGATGTTCCGCAAGCCATTCGCCGCGTGTTGCGCGACGCCGCGCCGATGCGACTCGACCTCATCGAGACGGAACTCTGGCCGAATTTAATTCTCGAAGCACATCGCGCCGGAGTGCCGGTCGTCGTGGCGAGCGCCACCGTCTCCGCGCGCACGGCGGGCCGGCTCCGTTCGCTTGGGCTTGCCGGCGACGCGATCTTTGGACCGATGCACGTCCTCGCGCAAAGCGAGCGACACGCGGACCGCTTTCGGGCGCTCGGCGTGGCGCCGGCTCGATGTGTCGTGATCGGCGACCTGAAGGCCGATCGCCGCGGGGAGGAGGGAGCCGCTTTGCCCGATCCCGAACGGCGCCGACTCCTTCTCTTCGCGAGCCTTCGGCCGGGTGAAGAGGCGGTCGCCGTCGCCGTGTCGCGGATGCTGGCCGCCCGACGCGACGCGGGAGCGTGGCGATTCGTCGTGGCGCCTCGCCACGATCGGATCGTGGCTTCGCTGAAGCGCGAGTTCAACGGTGCCGGCATCGCGTACGATTGCCGCGACGAGTCGAATCTCGGGGCGGAGTCGGTCCGGGATTGGGCGGCGCGCGGCGCGCCGACCGGTACCGCGCCGTCCGTGGGCCTGCTGGCGACCAAGGGGGAGTTGTCCCAACTTTTCCCCGCGGCGCGCGCGGCGCTGGTCGGAGGGACGTTCGCGCCGTGGGGCGGACACAATGTGCTGGAGCCCGCCGCGAGCGGGTGCCCGGTCATCGTTGGTCCCCACCACGAAGAGGTCGAGCCGGGCGTGGCGCTCCTGCTTGCTCACGCGGCGGGCGCGGTGGCCTCCGAAGGGATAACCGCCGCCGCGATCTTGTCCCAGTGGCTCGATGAACCCGCCTCGCCCCGGAGTTCGGCGGCGCTGGCGGCGGCACGCGCGGCGGAAGGCGCGGCACGGCGGGGGCTCGACGCGCTCGTGGCGTGGGGACTCGATCCGTGAGTCGCGACGCGAAGACATTTCCGCTCCGACCGTGGGTGGAGCGCTCATGGCGTGGCGAGGGGGGTGCGTTCGAGGCGCTCCTGCTTCGTCCACTTTCGGCGCTCTACTCCCTCGCGTCGGCGCTCTCCCGCAATCGAAGGGCACGAACACGACGCCGATTGCCCGGGATGACCGTTCTCGCGATCGGGGGACTAACGGTCGGAGGCGCGGGGAAGACCACGCTCGCTCGATGGGCAGCGCGCGCCTCGCTCGAGAAAGGACGACGGCCGGCCATCCTCCTCCGCGGTCATGGCGCATCCGGATCGACGCACGGGCCCACGATCGTTCCCATCGTCGCCCCGCAGAGCCCCGCGACGGCGCGGTTGTACGGCGACGAGGCACTCGCGCACCGGGCTTCGCTCCCCTCCTCCGTCTTGATCGTGGTGGGGAAGGACCGCTGGAAGGCGGCTCGGCTCGCGCTCGACTCGGGCGCCGACCTGGCGATCCTCGATGACGGGTGGGAGCAGGGGACGCTCGCGTGGGATCGGCTCTGGGTGGCGCTCGATGCGCGCCATCCCCTCGGGAACGGCCGCACGCTCCCTGCTGGGCCGCTTCGCCGCCCTCCGCGCTACTTACGTGAAGCCAATGAGATCGTGGCAATACTTGAAGCGGAGGATGAGTCTCCTGCCCGGGGCGGTGAAGACGTCCGCGCCGCGGGACTCGTACTGCCGGGGCTCGAGTTCGGTGGGAGGGCGATTCGCTTCCGACGCGTCGTCGAGGGGTGGTACCGGCTCCGAGACGCACCGAGCGCCGCCACCATCCCTGCGGCCCCGAGCGGTCCGATCCTCCTCGTCTCCTCAGTCGGCGCTCCCGAGCGGTTGGAACGCTTCCTCCGCCCCCTGGTGAGGGGACCGGTGGTGCACATCGCGTTTCCGGATCACGACTCGTGGGATCCTGCGAGGATCGAGGCCTCCCTCGCGGCGCTCCGAAACGAGGCGGGGGCGCCACCGATCGTCGCGGCGACCGATAAGGATGCAGCCCGCGCGGCTCTCCTCCCGGATTTCGGCGCCGAGGTCTGGATCGTCCGAAGCGGGCTTCGCCCGGTGGATGATCCGACCCCCCTGCTCGCCGCGCTCTCCTTGCCTCCGGGTGGACCGCCCGTGGCGGCGCGACCCCCGATCGGCTAGGCTGATGGGTCATGGCACGATCCGCGCGTAACCCTCAACCCTCCGGCCGGAATGAGTTCGAGGCCGATGTCCTGGTCATCGGGAGCGGCATCGGGGGCCTCTCCGTGGCGCTCCATCTCGCCGAGACAGTTCGAGTCCTCGTGGTCACGAAAGTCGACGCCGAGGAGTCGAACACCAACTATGCGCAGGGAGGAATCGCCGCCGTCCTCGGGGACGACGACACGGTCTCCCTCCACGAGCGCGACACGCTTGTCTGCGGCGCCGGCCTCTGCGATCCCGAGGCGGTGCGCGTGCTGGTGGAGGAGGGGCCGGGCGAAGTGCTGCGGCTCCTCGAGCTCGGGGTCCGCTTCTCCCGCGATCCGGACCGGCGCGGGCGCCTCGCGCTGGGGCGCGAGGGGGGGCACTCTCGCCGCCGCATCGTTCACGCCAAGGATCGGACGGGGCACGCCGTCGAGCGAACGCTTCTCGACCTCGCGCGCGCCCATCCGAAGATCACGGTGCTTGAGAACCACATCGCGGTCGATCTCATCCTCGAATCGAAGCATCTGGAAGGACGCCGGCGCGCTCCGTCGCGCGACCGAGTCTGGGGCGCGTACGTTCTCGACCGAGAGAGCGGGGAGATCCGCGTGGCCGCCGCCAAGGCGACCGTCCTTGCCACGGGCGGTGCGGGTAAGGTCTACCTCTACACGAGCAACCCCGACATCGCGACCGGAGACGGACTGGCCGCCGCCTATCGCGCGGGAGCCACGGTCGCGAACCTCGAGTTCATGCAATTTCACCCGACCTGCCTCTTCCACCCGGAGGCGAAGTCGTTCCTCATCTCGGAAGCGGTGCGGGGCGAAGGGGCGCGCCTCGTGACGACCGACGGGAAGCCCTTCATGAAGCGCCACCATCGGCTCGGCGATCTCGCGCCGCGCGACGTTGTGGCGCGCGCCATCGACTTCGAGATGAAGCGGCGCGGCGACAAGTACGTCCTTCTCGACATGGCGCGTCTCGGCCGGCGCGTTCTTCAGCAGCGCTTTCCGACCATCACGCGGCGCGTGCTCGAACTTGGCTACGACATCTTCCACGATCCGATTCCGGTCGTGCCGGCGGCGCACTATCTCTGCGGCGGCGTGGCGACCGATCTCGACGCGCGGACCGACCTCCCCGGGCTCTGGGCCTGCGGGGAAGTGGCCTGCACGGGAGTACACGGCGCGAATCGGCTCGCTTCGAACTCGCTTCTCGAAGCGCTCGTCTTTGCGCGGCGCGCGAGCCTCAGCATTCTCCGCCGCATCACCGGCGAGCGGCCGCGCCGCGTCCCGCGCCTTCCGCGCTGGCAATTCAAGGGTGCGGTGAGGCCGAAGGAGCAGGTGATCTTCGACCACAATTGGGATGCCGTTCGAAAGCTCATGTGGGACTATATGGGCATCGTCCGAAGCGACGAGCGCCTCGATCGAGCGGCGGAGATGGTGGCCGTGTTCAAGGACCAGACCGAGCGCGACTATTGGCATTACCGCCTCGACGCCGATTTGGTCGAACTCCGGAACATCACGCTGGTCGCCGAACTCATGGTCACCTGCGCCCGGCGCCGCGCCGAAAGCCGCGGACTTCACTACAATGCGGACCACCCACGCCTCGACGACCGACGATTCCGCCACGACACGCTCGAACGCCGGGGGCGCCGCTCCTAGGTCTCCATGGACCTCGAAACCGCCATCCTCGACCTCGCCGAAAAACACGGCCGCTACCGGCCGGCCGCATACCATTTCACGCTCCAGGCGGTGCATGTGACGGTCGACCGGTCTCGCGAGGGAGGCGGCGGGCCGCGCCACGTCTCGGGGCAGGAAGTGCTCGACGGCATTCGCACCCTCGCGCGCGCGCGCTTCGGGCCGATCGCGAAGACGGTCTT
This sequence comes from Candidatus Eiseniibacteriota bacterium, assembly GCA_031370645.1. Classification (GTDB taxonomy): domain Bacteria; phylum Eisenbacteria; class RBG-16-71-46; order SZUA-252; family SZUA-252; genus SZUA-252. The sequence continues at coordinate 52,096 of JANMQV010000003.1, forward strand.
CGAGCAGTGGGGCGTCGGGCGGACGGAAGACTTCGGCGAGATCGTCTTTCAACTCGTGGAGGCTGGCATTCTCGGGAAGACCGAAGAAGACCGGATGAGCGACTTCGCGCGCGGATTCGACTTCGAGCAGGCGTTCGTCCGCGAGTACGACTGGCTCGACGGTTTCGCCGCCCCGCCGGAAGGTTCCTCGTAGGCCCCCGATGACGTCGACACCCCCGGCCAAGCCACCGACTCCGCCGCCGACTCGGACCACGGCGCCGCCGAGTCCGCTCTTTCGGCTCCTGGGGTACATGCGTCCCTATCGGTTCCGCCTCTGGATCACGGCGCTACTGATCTTCGGATTCGCGCTCTTGAGCGGCGCCACGATCGGGATGATCTCGCCGTTCATGAAGGTCCTCTTCACGCCGCGCCAGGCCGCGCATCAGGTGGGGGCGGCGCCGGGGACTTCCGGCGCGCTGCCGGGCGCCACCGACGAAGACGCCACGATATCGAGCCCGTCCCCGATCCCGGGCCTCCCCGCCGGCGTGGCGGACGTGGTGTTGCCTCCGAACGCGGCGGGGGCCGAGTCGGCGCGGACCAATGGCGTCGCCGCCCGCGTGAACGCCTGGAAGGAGGACATTCGAACCTGGTTCGAGCACTTCTTCCTGACAGGCGAGCCGGTTCGTTCGCTCACGCGCATCTGCCTCGCGCTCCTGGCGGTCTTTCTCCTCAAGAATCTCTTCGACTATCTCCAGAGCGTGCAGACCGTCTGGATCGAGCAGGCGGTCGTGCGAGATCTTCGCAACGAGGTCTACGGACACCTCCATCGATTGTCGCTCTCGTGGTTTCATTCGCGGCGATCGGGCGCGCTCACGTCTCGGCTCACGAACGACATCGCGCTCGTGCGGGGCGCGCTCGCCGCCGGGTTCAGCAATTTTGTGAAAAGCATCTTTTTGCTCGCGGTCTGTCTCTTCTGGATCTTCTGGACGTCGTGGAAGCTCGCGCTTCTCTCCTTCCTGGTCCTGCCGCCGTCGCTTCTCCTCATCGTGTGGCTCGGGAAGAAACTTCGGAAGCGGAGCACGATCACGCAGGAGCGCATGGCCGATCTCAATGCAATCCTCCAGGAGACGCTCTCCGGCATCCGCGTCGTGAAGGCGTTCTCCATGGAGGAGTTCGAGCAGCGGAAATTCGGGCGCGCCGCGCAGGACTACTTCCGCGCGTTCGTCCGCCAGCGGCGGCTGGGCGCCATGGCGGGCCCGCTCTCCGAGTATCTCGGGGTCGTGGCGACGGTTGCGGTCCTCTGGTACGGCGGCAACGAGATTCTCCTCCGCCGGGCCATCGAGCCGCAGCAATTCTTCATCTTCCTGTTCGCGATGCTCCAACTGATGGCGCCCCTCAAGGCGCTCAGCAACATCAACGCGACGCTTCAGGAGGGACTGGCGGGCGCGGACCGAATCTTCCGAATCCTCGACACGCCGCCGACGGTGACGAGCAAGCCCGACGCCCGCCCGGCGGGACCCGTGACGCGCGCGATCGAGTTCAATCACGTCTCCTTCCATTACGCTCCGGGAGACGATGTCCTCCGCGACATCTCCTTCCAGGTGCCGGCCGGCTCGATGGTCGCGCTGGTCGGGCCGAGCGGCGCCGGGAAATCGACGCTCGTCGATCTCGTGGCCCGCTTCTACGATCCGACCGCGGGCGAAATCCGGGTCGACGGTCACGATCTTCGCGATCTCGATCTGGGCTCGTGGCGCCGCGTGCTCGGCGTCGTGACGCAGGAGCCGATCCTCTTCAACGACACGGTCTCGAGCAATATCGCCTACGGCGTCGACGGAGCGTCCGAGGAAGCGCTCTATCGCGCCGCGCGCGCCGCGAACGCGGAGCGCTTCATCCTCGACATGCCCGAGGGGTACAACACGCGAATCGGCGATCGCGGCGTGCGGCTTTCGGGAGGCGAAAGGCAGCGGCTCGCCATCGCGCGGGCCATCTTCAAGAACCCTCCCGTCCTCCTGCTGGATGAGGCGACCTCGAGTCTCGATTCGGAATCGGAACTCCTGGTGCAGGAGGCGCTGGAAGCGCTCTTCGAAGGGAGGACGGTGTTCGTCATCGCGCATCGCCTCTCCACCATCCAGCGCGCCGACCGGATCGTGGTGCTCGACCACGGGCGAATCGTTCAGACCGGCACGCACGAGGAATTGGTGGCGGCGCCCGGTCTCTACCAGAAACTCCACCGACTCCAGTTCCGCCTGGCCGAACCCGACGGCCCGGCGCAAGACCGCGCCGGCTGACCTCATGGCTTCCGGTCCCGCGCTGGTCATCCGTCTCTCGTCGCTCGGCGACGTTCTCCTTGCCGCTCACCTTCCATCGCTCCTTCGCGCGGCTTCGCCCGGCCGGCGCGTCCTCTTCATGACGAAGGAGCGCTTCGCCGATATTCTCCGAGGGCATCCCGACATCGATCGCTTCTACGTCCTCGAGGACGGCTCGAGCGACCCGGCGGCGCCCGGGCCGCTCGGGGTGAAGGGAAGCTCGGGTGATTTCCGGCTCCCGCTTCGCCGCGAAGGAATCGAGGAGATCTTCGACCTTCAGCAGAATCTCCGCGCCTCCAACGCCACCCGTTCGCTCGAGAGCGCGAAGCGCGTTTCGTTCGAGAAGCACGGTATTCGGCGTCGTCTCTTGGTCCATGCGCGTTGGCTTCACCCCGAGCCGCTCCCACCCCTTCTTCGTCGCTACCGCGTGGTGGCCGGGTTGCCGGAGTCGGCGCCGCTTCGTCCGTGGCTTCGTGACGCGCTTTCGGAAGGGGAGGTGGCTCGAGCCCGCGAACGACTCGGCCCGCTCGGGGAACGCGGCTTCGTTCTCATCGCGCCGGGTTCGCGATGGGCGACGAAGCGCTGGCCCGCGCGCCATGCGGCGGCGCTCGGCGCGCTCCTCGCTGAGAAGACGGGGTTGTCGGTGCGCTACGCGGTGGGACCCGACGACGAAGCGACCGCGAAGGAACTCGTGGCGCAACTCTCCGCTTCGGGGCGGATCGATTCCGGACCGGAGGCGATCCTCTCGCTCGGTATTCGAGAGGCGGCGGCCGTGGCGGCGCGCGCGCGCGCGATCGTTTCCTCCGATTCGGCGCTTCTCCATTTCGGCCCCGCGCTCGGGGTGCCCGCGGTGGGACTCTTCGGGAGCACGGTCCCCGGCTTCGGTTTCGCCTCGGGCGAGCCGCGCGACGCCGTGGCGGAAGTGGACCTCCCGTGCCGCCCTTGCGACGTGCATGGGAAGGATCGTTGCCCCCTTCGCCACCACGCCTGCATGGAGCGCCTCGAGCCGGCGCTCGTTTTCGAGCGGCTTCGCCCCCTCCTCGACGCCGCACGCGCTCCGGCGCGCCCCGCGGAGGCGACTCGCGCATGACCGAGCTAGTCCTCATCACGGGACGAGATCCAGCGGCCCTCGCGCGCGCCGCCGAAAGCGCCAGCGGGGAACCGATCCCGTGGGTTCCTTCCGGCGACCCGCGCGCCTCCGAGACAACCGTCTGGTTCGCCAGCGGTACGATGCCGGAGCAGCCGCTCGAATTACCGAAGCTTCGCTGGATTCAATCGGCGTGGGCGGGCGTCGATCGCTGGCTCTCGCGGCCCGAATGGAGCGGCAATGTCGTACTCACCCGCACCGTCGCCGATTTCCCCGAACGAATTTCCGAATACGTCCTGGGGCAGGTTCTCGCCTTGACGCTCGACGTGCCGCGCTCGCGGCGGCAACAGACGGAGCGCGTTTGGTCGCGCTGGATTCCGGGGTCGCTTCGCGGGAAGGGAATGCTCATTGTCGGGTACGGCGCCATCGGATCGCGCGTGGCGGCCGCGGCGCGTTCGATGGGGATGAACGTCTTTGGAATTCGGCGCGGCCCCGTCGGTGACGAGGAGCGGAGCCGGCAAATCGAAAGCGCGGACGCTCTCTCAAGATTCCTGCCCCTATCGGACGTCGTCGTGAATCTCCTTCCGGCCACGCCGGAGACGGAGTCGTTCTGGTCGGCGGAGCGATTCGCGCTTTTTCCGGAGGGCGCGATCTTCGTGAACGCCTCCCGAGGCCGTTGCGTGGACGACGCGGCTCTCCTGGCGGCGCTCGATCGGAAACGCCCCGCGCGAGCGATCCTCGACGTCTTTCGCGAGGAGCCGCTCCCCGCGGAGCACCCCTACTGGAAGCACCCCTCCGTCTGGGTCACCCCCCACGTGGCGGGCCTCGGGGACGACGAAACGGAGGGCCGCGCGTTCGGCGAGAATTGGAAACGCCGGCGGGAAGGGAAGCCGTTGCTCCACATCGTGGAGCGCGATCGGGGCTACTGATCGAGCCCCCTCCGGGACCCTCCCGGTCGCGCCCGGAGCCTCCTTTCGGATCCCTGGAAACCCCTTGATTCCGGGCGCTTGCGCGGCATAATCGCCGCAAGAGACCCACGTCGTCCCAATCCCCCGGGTCTCGTCGAGGAGACCAAGCGTGCCGCTTCAGACCACTCCGGAGCCAACCGTGAGTCACGATACGATGTGGGGCATCCAGAAGCCCTCCGCCGAACCCGGAATCAAACTGGTGACGGTTCCGGTCCCGACCGTCGGCGCCAAGGACGTTCGCATCCGCGTGACGGCCTTCGCGATATGCGGGACCGATCTCCACATCATCGAGTGGGACCGCTGGGCCGCGTCGCGCATCAGGCCGCCGCTCGTCTTCGGCCACGAGTTCACCGGTGTCGTCGAGTCGGTCGGCGACGACGTGACGCTCGTGAAACCGGGCGACCGCGTGACCGGCGAGACGCACATCTACTGCGGTCTCTGCTACGCCTGCCGTCGCGGCATGGCGCACCTCTGCCAGAACTGCAAGATCCTCGGCGTCGATCGCCAGGGGGCATTCGCCGATTACGTCGTCATTCCGGAAGGGAACGTTTGGAAGCTGCATCCCGACATCCCCGAGGAAATCGCCGCCGTGCACGATCCGCTCGGGAACGCGGTCCACACGGCGCTCGCCGGCCCGATCGCGGGGCTTCGCTTCGCGGTCTTCGGTTGCGGACCGATCGGCTGCTTCTCGGTCGGCATTCTGAAAGCATCGGGCGCTTCCTGGGTGGCGGCGATCGACAAGAATCCGCTCCGGCTCGAACTGGCCGAGCGGATGGGCGCCGATCTCCTCTTGAACGCGGAGAAGGACAACATCGCCCGCTCCATTCTCGACCGGACCGAAGGGCGCGGCGTCGATGGGATGCTCGAGATGTCGGGGCATCCGCAAGCGTTTCGCGACGGGTTCGACGCGCTGGCCAATGGGGGACGGGTTTCCCTCCTCGGCATTCCGTCCGCGCCGCTCGAGATCGACGTGGCGAAGGAGATCATCTTCCGCGGCGTGACCGTCCAGGGAATCAACGGCCGGCTCATCTTCGACACCTGGTACCGCATGGAGGCGCTTCTGCTTTCCGGGAAGCTCGACATCCGCCCCGTCATCACGCACGTCCTCGGCTGGTCCGAGTTCGAGAAGGCGGTGGAACTCCAGCGGTCGGGGAAGGCGGGGAAGATCGTGCTGAAAAGGGATCACGCGTGAGCGCCGCGACCCCGGAGAGCCAGACGGCCGCCAATCCGCTTCACTTCCTCGACGAAGCGCTCCAGGAGATGAAGCGAGACGGTCTCTATCGCCGTCTTCGAATCCTGGACGGCGAGCAGAAGGCGCACGCTCGCTTCGACGGCCGGGAGGTGGTGAATCTCTCCTCGAACAACTATCTCGGCCTCACGACGCATCCAAAACTCCGCGAGGCGGCGCTTCGCGCGGTGAAGGAGCTGGGCGTCGGATCGGGCTCGGTGCGGACGATCGCCGGCACGATGGAACTCCACATGGAGCTCGAGCGACGTATCGCCGCGTTCAAGAAGACCGAAGCCGCCGTCGTCTTTCAGAGCGGCTTCGCGGCGAACGCGGGGACCGTCTCGGCGATCCTCGGCAAGGAAGATCTCATTCTCTCCGACGAACTGAACCACGCGAGCATCATCGACGGCGCGCGCTTGAGCCGCGCCACCATCAAAGTCTTTCCGCACCGCGACGTCGCCGCCCTCCGTCGCCTCCTCGAGGAGACGAAGGAATTCAAGCGCCGCCTCGTCATCACCGACGGCGTCTTCAGCATGGAGGGCGATATCGCGCCGCTTCGGGAGATCACCGCCGCCGCGCGCGAGCATGGCGCGATCATGATGGTCGACGACGCGCATTCGAGCGGGGTCCTCGGGCGAAACGGTCGGGGAACGATCGATCACTTCGATCTCCACGGACAGGTCGACATCCAGGTCGGCACCTTGTCGAAGGCGATCGGCGTGCTCGGCGGATACGTCTGCGGCACGAAGTCGCTCATCGACTACCTCCACCACCGGGCGCGACCCTTCCTGTTCAGCACGTCCCATCCGCCGGCGGTCGCCGCCGCTTGCCTCGCGGCCTTCGACGTGTTGGAGGAGGAGCCGGAGCGGATCGAGCGCCTCTGGACGAACACCAAGCGCTTCAAGGCAGGGCTCGCACGGCTCGGCTTCAACACCGGCATCAGCGAGACGCCCATCACGCCGATCATCGTCGGCGAAGCCGAGATGGCGATGGGATTCTCGGACAAGCTCTTCGAGCGCGGAATTTTCGCGCAGGGAATCGGCTTCCCGACGGTGGCGAAGGGGAAGGCGCGGCTTCGGACCATCGTGACCGCTACCCACACCGAGGCGGAACTCGACCAGGCGCTCGAAACGCTCGGAACCGTGGGACGCGACCTCGGCATCGTCCGGTAGCGCGCGCGAGGACACCGTGCCGCCGCCCGGTGCCGGTCCGCTCCTCGTTCGATTGCCGAACTGGCTCGGCGATCTCATTCTTGCCTGGCCGGTGCTCGATGCCGCCGCGAACGGACCGGTGCTCTTCGTGGGACAGGGAGCGTTCGAACCGCTCGTCACCGCGCGGTATCCCCACGTCCGCTATGTCTCCTGGAGCCGCTCCACGCGGTATTCGCTCGCGGGGGTGATTCGCCGCGAACGCCCCCGCGCGGCACTCCTCTTGACGGATTCGTTCTCGTCCGCGCTTCTCGTCCTCCTGGCCGGAATTCCCCTGCGCATCGGATACGCCGCGGAGGGGCGAACGCTTCTTCTCACGAAGCGGGTCCGTCGCGAAGCGCCATCGCGCTTCACGGCGCGCGCCGACGAGTACCGCGCGCTCGCTCGTGCCGCGGGCCTCGTGGTGGAGAGTCGTCCTCCGTCGCTTTCGGTCACCGTCGGGGAGCGACGCAGCGCGCACGATCTTCTCTCTCGCCGCGGAATCTCGGATGCTGGGGGATCGGTGGTGGTTGCCCCCGGCGCGGCCTACGGTCCCGCCAAGCAGTGGGGGCCCGATCGCTTCGGAGAAGCGGCCGCGACGATCGCGGCGCCGCGTGGGTGGCCGGTACTCACCGTCGGATCGGTGGCCGATCGCGCCGCCGGAGCCGAAGTTACCGCGCGGGTCCTCGCCGCGGGGGCGAACGCTTTCGATCTCACGGGCGTCACGTCGCTCGCGGAACTCGTCGGGATTCTCGCCGAGTCTTCGCTCGTCCTCACGAACGATTCTGGCGTCATGCACCTCGCCGCCGCGCTCGGTCGCCCGACGGTGGCGCTCTTCGGTTCGACGAGCCCAGTCTGGACCTCCGCGTCCGCGCCGTGGGTCGCGAATCTCTACGCCGCCTATCCCTGCTCTCCCTGTTATCGCCGCACCTGCCCGATCGGGTACGGCTGCCTGCGGGCCATTCATCCGTCGCGCGCGATCGAGGCGGCCACGCGGCTCCTCTCGTGAGCCAAACCGCCTCGACCGTGGCCGCAAGTGTGGGCCGCGGCGATCGTGCCGGCGTCGCTCTGGTCGACTGTTTCTTCGCCCTCCGCCCGCTACTCTGGATTCCCGCGATCGCACTATTTGAGGCCGGACGAACGGAAGCAGGCGGTTCCTGGTGGCCCCCGGTACGCGCGCTCCCACCGTTGGCGTCGCTGCTCGCGCTCCTCGGCGCGGTCCACCTTGCCAACGGGTGGAACGATCGCGCCGGAGACCGCCTGAATCGTAAGGGGGGCCTCGTTGCGACGGGCGCGATTCCAGGGCGGGATCTCGCGATCGGGGCCGTTCTCCTCGTCGTGCTCGGGGCGGCGCTGGCCTCATGTCCAGTCGTGACCTCCGCCGCTCGAATCTGGCTCGTGGCCGCGCTCGCGCTCGGAGCCGCGTATGTCCTTCCACCCTTCGAGTGGAAGCGCCGTCCCGCGCTCGACCTCCTCTCCCAGGCGGCCGGCTACGGCCTGGTGGCGTATTGCCTCGGCACGGAGTCGGCGATCCGGGATCCCGCTCTCTCGGACGGCAGGTGGCTCCGCGCCGCGCCTTACGCGCTCGGCATCGCGACGGTAGGGTTGGTCACGATGCTCGCCGATCGCGCGGGAGACGAAGCGGTGGGGCAGCGAACGACGGCCGTGGCCCTCGGCGCTCCGCGAACGGAGCGCGTGGCTCAGGGCCTGGCGACCGTGACCTCGTTCGCGGGGCTATTCGCCGGCGCCTGGGCGCCGGCGCTCTGGGGCTTCATCGCGCTCGCGCTGTTGTGCCTCGGCGACTTCACGGGTGCACCGCGGGCCGGCCGGTGGAACCAGGTCGCGGTCTCACTCCAGGTGGCGTTCGTCATCCTTCTCCTGCCGCGGACACCGTTGCCGCTCATCGCCGCCGGCGCCATCGGGGTCGCGGTCGCGACGTACGACCGGGCGCGCGGAGGGCGGGGATACCCGTGGAGCGTGATGACGACCGGGCGTGGCGAATCGGAGGAAGGAAGCGCGATCCGCCGTTAGCGGACGACGCGCGTGTAGCTCGTTCCGTCGGTCTGGTAGAGGTACCGCGCCACGACGCGCGTGGCGTCTTCGGTCGGCAGGAATCCTTCGCGACCGAGCGACGCCAACTCGGCCGGGTAACGACCGTGAACGGAGCGATAGGTCTCGAGCGCCACGGTCAGACGGGCCGCGTCGTTCACCGTCGCGATTTCAGGCGCGTGGGTCATGACCGGCGCCGTCGGTTCGGCGGCGAGGCGCGTCATGAGCACCGGTGTGGCCCAAAGCCCGATGGCGATCGAGGCTGCGAGCGCGAATCCGCCGACCGCAAGGGCGATTCCCCCCCCGGGCTCCGCGGGCTTCGGCTGAAGCGCCGGGGTCGCGAGCGAGGCGCCGCGCTGCGGCACCGCGCCGAGCGAAACCTCGATGACCCCGATCTCGAGAAGATGATGGAGCGCTTCGAACGCCTCGAATTCCACGAGCTTCGACTGCGCGACCACGTCCCGCAGGGGCCGGAGCCCGTCGACGAGCGGAATCATGCGGCGCTCGGCGTCGGTGAACTCCTTCGGCGGGGCGGCGAGCGGCTTCGGACGAAGCACCATCGCCGGACTCGAAAAGGTCTCCCGGTAGCGCGCCATCTCGTCCATCCGGCGCATGCTCTCCATCAGAAGTCCTTCGGTGTTGAGCCGCACGTTCACCGCGAACTTCGGAACCGTCCTCGCGTCGCCGGAGAAATTGTACTGCCCGGTCTTCCAGGTCAGGAGCTGGTGGAGCGTGTCCTGGATCTGGTCCTCCACCGCGCGGCCGAGGTCGTCGCTCGTCGTGTAGTTGCCGGTGAGGAGGATGTCGGTCAGCTCGCGGCGGCTTTCGACCTCGATCGTTTCGATTTGTTTCAATTGCGCGTCGGTCAGCCGCCCGGTCTTCACGAGGAACGGCTTCAGCGGATCCTTCGCGTTCCGCCGCCGGTCGCGCGTCGAGACGATGCGACCTGCTTCGAAGAAGATGACCGCCACGTCGTCGCCGGAAGTGAGGCGGAGCACGCCCGACTTCTGCTGCACGGCGATCAGCTGGAGGATCTCCGGGAGGCTGAAGGTTTCGAGATTTCCTTGGAGGCCCATGAATCTCACCCTCGGCGCGCGCGCTCGCGCGGCTCGCTGCTACGCGCGGCGGAACGGGCCGCGTTTCCGGTCAAGCCGGTCTCCCGACTCGTCGTGGTGGCGAAGTAGCGCGCGACGGTGATCGCGTAGGTCACGAGGAAGAGAATCAAAAGCGGCAATCGCTTCATCCATCCCGCGCCCGGAATCGGAAGAACGTCCAGGCTCGGGACGAGAGCGCCGTTCGGAATGACGAGCATGGCGGCCGTGACCATCACGAGGATGGCCAGGAAACCGCTCAGCGCGGCGCCACGAAGCATCTGACCGGCGCCGGGAATGAGGAACGTCAGGGTGGCCTGGCCCATCGTGCGGCGGCGCGCCGAGGTGCGGTCGCGCTTCGTCAGGAGGAGCCGGGTGAATTCGGTCGATTTGAGGTCCTTCACGGAGTGGTAACAGTCCTCGCAGAAGGCGCGCTGCTGCATGCGGCGGACACAGCGCCGGCAGACGATCCGCTGGCAGTTGGAGCAGGGGATCGTGGAGAGACTCCGTCCGGCGATCTGGCCGGCCGCCGCGAAAATGAGGAAGAGCGCAGGGACGAAGACAAGGGCGAACGACGAGCCCGGCTGAAGCGACGCGGCGAAAGAGAGCCAACGGTTTCCCTCGAGCGCCGCGATGCCCTGCTCGGCCGAATGGCGCCGCGCCAGCGTCCAGAGTTCCTCGGCCGGAGCGGCCGCGTCCATGACGGTTCGGTTCAGTTGGGGCGTCGTCCACCGGCTGAAGTCGCGAACGCGGTCAAACGCGAGCCCGGTGGCTTTCGCCTGCTCGCGAGTCGCTTCGGTGAAGAGGAGCTGCTTCGTGTAGACCTGCGCCAGGTTGTAGTGCGGCTCGACGGCGGATGGATTCGCGGCCGCCGCCGTCTCGTACCACTGGCGGGCGTGATCGAAGTCCTCGCGAGCGAAATAGACGTTGCCGAGATTGGTAAGGATCCAGGAGTTCCGGGGCCGGAGGACCGCCGCGCGCGTCAGTTCACGCTCGGCCAAGTCGAGGTCGCCGCCCCGGCGTGCCTGCGTGCCGAGAGCGAACGCGTAGAGCGCCTCTTTGGGATCGACGTCCTGCCACGCGTGGAGCGCCGCCGCCAGGTCGGCGTCGTAGCCGCTATTGAGCGACCGATCGACGAGGAGGCTCGGCTCTTCCAGAGAAGGAGCCCCGGCCCACGGGGCGAGCAGCGGCATTCCTCCCGCGAGCGCCAGCGTCGAGGCGAGGAAGAGGAGGACGAGGAACCATTCGCGTTTTCCGAGCCGGAACGAGATCAACCCCGCGTAGAGCCCGGCGGTCGGAATCGCCCCGAGTCCCCAGGCACACGGGGCAAGAGCGATCATCATGGAGCCGATCCGGCCTGCCGAGGAGGCGCCGGCGTGGAAGGTCTCCTGGAGAATATGGATCAGGTGGGGCAGATGCCGAAGGGTGATGCCGGCGATCGCGAGCAGGAGCCCGATGGTCCAGACGATCGTGATCCCGGTCAGGAAATTCGCGAGAAGGTGGCGTTGCCACGCGTAGCCGCGGCCCAAGATGCGGAATGCCTCGCTCCATTCGGAGACCGCGCGACCTGGATCGTCGAACAATATGATTCGGGCGATCGTGAAGTGCGCGTCGGGGAACGAAGGGTCGAAGAGGCTCGAGGCTTCGAGGAGGCGAATCGCCTCGGCCTTCTGGCCCTTGCTGGAGGCGGCCAGCGCCGCGCGGTAGCAGCCTTGCGCGGAAGGAAGGTCCCGGGTGATCCCCGCATCCCACTTATGTTCGAGGGCGCGCTGAATCTCGTCGGCGGACCAGGCGGCCCTGGCGGAAGGGGCCAATGTGGCGGCCAGCGCGAGCAGGGACACGACGAGCCCCGCCGCGACCCGAGTGCGTGCGGCGGAACCGACCGATGAACCGACCGAAGGGAAATCACGGCATCGCGCCACGGCGGCACGTTAGTCGTCCCCGAAACGGGGTGTCAAGGGAATTGTCCCCGCATGCTATTCTCGGCGGCTCGAGAAACACCCACACGACGGATCGATGGAGGCTCGGAACCGACATGAGTGAAACGGCGACGCGGATCGAGGCCCTGAAGCATGCGATCGGCGATGACGTCTTGCTGGAGGGGTGGCTCTACAACCGGCGGTCGAGCGGGAAGATCGAATTCCTACAAGTCAGGGACGGAAGCGGCACGGTCCAGTGTGTCGCGGTGAAGTCGGAACTCCCGGAGGAAACCTTCACGCGCTGCGCCGCGGTCACACAGGAGAGCGCCGTGCGCGTTCGAGGCACGGTGCGCGAGGACAAGCGTTCGCCGAGCGGCGTCGAACTGACGCTCAAAGAACTCGAGGTTGTCTCCGAGAGCCGCGACTATCCGATCACGCCGAAGGAGCATGGCCCCGATTTCCTTCTGAACCACCGCCACCTCTGGATCCGCTCGCCCCGCCAGCACGCCGTACTCCGGATCCGGCACACCGTCGTCCAGGCCTGTCGCGACTTCCTCGACCGGGACGGATTCATTCTGGCCGACGCGCCGATCTTCACGCCGGCCGCTTGCGAGGGCACGACGACGCTCTTCGAGACCGACTATTTCGGCGAGAAGGCGTATCTCACCCAGAGCGGGCAGCTTTACAACGAGGCGACGGCAATGGCGTTCGGCAAGAGTTACTGCTTCGGGCCGACGTTCCGCGCGGAGAAATCGAAAACGCGCCGCCACCTGATCGAGTTCTGGATGGTGGAACCGGAAGTCGCCTTCGCGACGCTCGACGACGTCATGGTCTTGATCGAGCGCTTCTTGGAGTTCGTCGTCGGCCGCGTGCTCGAAGCGCGCCGCCCCGAGCTGGCGCTCCTCGGGCGCGACGCTGCGGCGCTCGAACGGGTGAAGGCCCCCTTCCCGCGCCTTTCGTACGACCAAGCGGTGGCCATCCTGAAGGAGAAGGGGCAGCCATTCGAGGACGGGAACGACTTCGGGGGCACCGACGAAACGATCCTCACCGAGGGGTTTGACCGCCCCTTTTTCGTCCACCGTTTCCCGGCGGCCGTGAAGGCCTTCTATATGAAGCGCGATCCGAGCGATGAGCGGCTCTCGCTCTCCTGCGACCTCCTGGCCCCGGAGGGGTACGGCGAAATCGTGGGAGGGGGCGAGCGCGAGGAGAGCCTCGACCGTCTCATGGCCCGGATCGAGGAACATCAACTCCCGATGTCCGCGTTCGAGTGGTACCTCGACCTTCGCCGGTACGGGACGGTGCCGCATGCCGGGTTCGGGATGGGGATCGAACGGACCCTGACCTGGATCTGCGGACTGGAGCACCTCCGGGAGACGATTCCGTTCCCGCGCCTGCTCCACCGGATGCACCCCTAGCGGCCTTCGCGCGCCCCATTGGAGAAAGGGGCCAATTCGTGGTAAAATAGGGTGCTTGGCGCTTCATCCGAGCCCGACACCATGCGAACGCGCCCCCTCTCGCCGGATGCCCCGCCGGCCTCTTTTCGCCGTTTCGCAACGCCCCTCGGGGCGTGCGCGCTACTCCTCTTTCTAGCCTTCGGCTTCGCCGCTCCGAATGTTCTCGCGTCGCCCCGCACGCTCTATCGCATTCCTCCCGCGAAGTCCGAACAACTCCTGCGTCTCCTCCGTGAGGGGGTCGACGTGGCGGGCACGGGCGAGGATGGCTCGCTCCACGTCTTCCTGAACGCGGCCGAACGCGCCGTGGCCGAAGGGCTCGGTCTCGCGCCTCAGCCGCTCGCTCCTCGTGGACCGCTGGCGGCGCCGGGCACGGCCGCCGCGCCGCCGGGGCTCGGTGACTACCACACCTACGCCGAAACGATCGCCGAGATGACCTCCTACGTGGCATCACACTCGTCGATCGCGAAACTCGACACGATCGGGGTCTCGCTCGAGGGGAGGCTCATCCTCGGCGTGAAGATCTCGGACAATGTGGGAGCGGGGGAGGCGGAGCCGCAGATTCTCGTCGTGGGATGCCACCACGCACGGGAATTGATGAGTGTGGAACTGCCGCTCTTCCTCATGCGCCGACTCCTCGACGGCTACGGAGTCGATCCGCTCCTGACCTCGCTCGTCGATTCGCGCGAGATCTGGATCGTGCCGATCGTGAATCCCGACGGATACGTCTACGTGCAGAACAACTCGGGCGGGCAGTCGGACAACTGGTGGCGAAAGAATCGCCGCCCGAACGGCGACGGCACCTTCGGCGTCGACCTGAATCGAAATTACGACTACAAGTGGGGCTGGGACGAAATCGGCTCGAGTTCCACGCCGTCGAGCGACGTCTATCGGGGCAGCGGTCCCTTTTCCGAGCCGGAGACGCGCGCGGTCCGCGACTTCATGGCGGCGCACGCGTTCCACATTTCGGCCTCGTTCCACAGCTACGGCCAGCTCTTCCTCTATCCCTGGGGTTACGCCGCGCTCAACACGCCCGATCACGGCGTCTTCAGGGCGTTCGGCGACTCGGTCGCGCACCAGAACGCCTATCGCGCGGGGAATCCGAAGAATGGGGCGATCTACATCACGAACGGCGACATGGACGATTGGGTGTACGGGGATACGACGCTCAAGCCCCGCCTGTTCGGATTCACGTTTGAGCTGAACACCTACGAGCAAGGCGGCTTCTATCCGAACGACACGCTCATCCCAAGCACCTGCGCGCTCAACTACGGACCGCTACTCACGCTTCTTCGCTACGCGGACGAACCTCGTCGGATTCTCCTTCCGCCGCGCGATCTAGCACCCGGATTCTCATCGCAGGGGAACGCCACGCTCGTCTACTGGAACCCGACCGCGCCCGATCCGGCGAATCCAGCCCAGCGGCACGACCTCCGCCGCATCGACTCGGTCCTCCGCGCGACCGACAACGCCGAAAGCGGCGTGAGCGACTGGGACTCCCTCGGATTCAGCTGGAGTACGACGCGCGCCGCGAGCGGAACCCACTCCTACTGGTCGGGCGCCGGAAACAGTCGCGAGAGCATCCTCACGGGGCGCGCCAGCCTGGACGTCGCGGCGAACGACAGCCTCGTCGTGAACGCGTGGTGGGACTTGGAGCCGTTCTACGACTACTGGTACGCGGAGGCGTCGATCGACGGCGGCAACACCTGGGCCCCCCTCCAGGGCGACCGCACGACGGACGACAATCCGTTTGGTTACAACCAGGGGTCCGGCATCACCGGAAGCGGCGGGGCGACATTCGTTCGCGCGGCATTCTCGCTCGCGCCGTTTGCGGGGAAACAGGCGCTGGTTCGAATCCGCTGCCTCACCGACGGAGCGACGTTCGGACAGGGCCTCTACCTCGACGACCTCACGCCGACCGCGCGCTACGCCGGCGTCACGATCACCGACACGGGAAACCCGTCACCGCAATTCCTTCTCGACCCCGCGCCGTCGACCGCCGCCCAATTTCAAGTGCGCGCCGTGGACGGCGAGGGACAGTCGGGACTCTGGAGCGATCGCGCCCCGTACGTTCCGGGTATCACGTCGGTCGAAACGGTCGAGGCCGCTCGACTGACCGACCGCCTCTGGCCGAACGCGCCGAATCCATTCAATCCGAGAACCCGGTTCCGATTCCAACTGGCGCCTGGTAGGCCCGGCGCGTTCCGGCTCTCGCTCTTCGATATCTCAGGACGGCTCGTGGCAACGATCCTGGCCGGCCGAGATGGCGGTTCGGGCGGGGAACGGAGCGTCGAATGGAACGCTCGCGACGCCTCGGGCCGGGACCTCGCCAGCGGGGTCTATCTCCTCCGTCTTCAAACGGTTCGAGGGTTCTTCGAACGCAAGATTACCCTGCTTCGCTGAGTTTTCCGCCAAGCCTTTCTGGATTGACACCGCCGCCGCCGCGCCCGTACCCTGCCGATTCCGTTTCCTCCCTTCGTTTTGCGTCGACATTGAATTGGAATTAGCGAGGCACGGTCGGGGTAGAAACGGGAGAGGGGCGAAGGGGCGCGGTGGAATCGTGGAAATGGCGATGTCACCGCGCAGTAACTTGACAGGCGGCAGGGTGATGGCTAGGCTCGCGAATGTGAGCCGTAGGATCCGGGCCGAATCGATCCGGCCGCAGGTGGCGGCACTGGTGGTCGCCCTGGCCGGGATTGGGTCCTGCGCGTCGCCGGCGCCCCCACGCCCAGCAAGCCCCCCCGCTCCGATTGTGTTGGCCGGAACTGAATACGCGGCACCGATGCTCCGGGCGCAGATTCTCGCGTTCCGCGAGCTCTACCCGCAGGCCGATTCCATCGTCCTCGAACAGAACGGTTCGGCGGAAGGTATGGAGCGGCTTGTGAACGGAGAGGTGGGCATGTCCCTGCTGATGCGCGATCTGACCGATCCGGAAGTCGAGGCGGCCGTCACGAAGGACGGTCTCCAGTCGTTTCCGATCGCCTGGGACGCCGTGGCCGTCGTCGTGAACCCCGCTTCGCCCATCCAGCAAATTTCCCGCACCGAACTTTCCGAAATCTATTCCGGCGCCGTGACCGACTGGTCCGAACTCGGCTGGCGCCGCGGCGGAGCGATCATGGCCGTTACCGGCGGTCCGCGCCTCGGGCTCTACGCCTTTGGCGAGCAGGCGCTCCTCGGCGATTCCTCCTATGCGAAGTCGATCTACGCCCTCGACACCGAGGAGGAGATCGCGCGCGTCGTCTCCGAGCGGCCGAACGCGATCGCGCTCCTCTCGCGCCCCTTCGTTACCGATCGGGTGCGCGCGCTCCGAGTCTCGGCGATGATCGGATTTCCCTACGTCGCCTTCGAACGCGGCGCCATTCTGGAGCGGCGCTACCCGTTGCTCCGAAGCCTCGCCATTGCCACCCCGATGACGCCGCGGACCGGCGCCGCCGACTTCGTGACCTACGTTTCCAGCGTGGAGGGACAGCGCATCGTCGCCCGCCACGGGTACGCCCCTGCGACCGTTCCCATCCGGATCGTCCGGACTGTAGAGGAGGGAGAGTGAATTTCCTTCGTTCCCGTCGTGCTGTCGTGCTCCTGCTGGCCGCGGTGGCGCTCACCGCGCCCCGGGCGTTCGCGCTGACGTCAGGCGACCTGATCAAGCAGGGGGTTCAGGTGCTGAAGGACGGGAATGCGCAGAAAGCTCTCGATCTCTTCACGCAGGCCGAAAAACTCGATCCGAACAGCCCGCGCCCGCACTACTTCATCGCGTCGGCGCTCGAGCGTCTTGGAAAACCCGATAGCGCCAAGGTTCAATATCAAATCGCGCTGACGAATCAGCCGAAATACCCCGAGGCGCTGACCGGACTCGGCAATCTCCTCCGGAAGCAGGGGCAGATTCCCGAAGGGACGGCGAAGCTCGAGGAGGCGGTGAAGTACGGTCCGAAGGATCCCGGCGCGCTCTATTCGCTCGGTCAGGCCTACCTGAAAGACAAGCGATACGAGGAAGCCGAGAAGGTCTTCCGGAAGGGGACGCTCTTGAAGCAGGGGCGCGCGCTCTTCCTGTCGGGCACGGCGCTCTCGCTCGAAGGGAAAGGCGACCTGAAGGCGGCGGAGGAGCTCTTCATCCGCGCCCGCGAGACCGATCCGAACAATCTCCGGGTCCGGATGGACTTCGGCGGCTTCTACGATCGAAAGAAGATCCCCGTCCTGGCCGCGCCCGAATATGGCCGCGCCGCCGAGCTCGATCCGACGAATCCCGAGACGCATTTCCTGTATGGCCGCGCCCTCGTGGGGATGAACGAATTCAACGCCGGCCTCGCGGCATTCCAGAAGGCCGAATCGGTCGATTCCACCTACGCGCCGGCTTACCTCGAGGCGGGGCGCCTCTTCGCCCGCGCGAAGCGGTCGACCGACGCGGCGGAGAAATTCCAGAAATACACGGAACTGCGTCCCGAGGAGTTCACGGGCTACTACGAGCTCGGCAAGGCGCTGAGCGCGAGCCGCGTCCGCGACGAGCGGGTCACGGCGGTGGTGGTGCTCGAGAAGGCGAATGAGATCAAGCCGGACCAGCCCGAAGTTCTGGGCGCGCTCTGCAAGCTCTACACGGAGCAGGGCGCCGACTCGCGCGAGCAAGCGATCGCGGCGTGCGACAAGTACGTGGCGCTGGCCGATTCGATCGAGCCGGCGGAGAAACTGAAGATCGGCGGCCTCTTCGCGGCGATGCCCGACTCGGGGAAGGCGCTTCCGCTCCTCCGGGCCGCCGTCGAGGAAGACAGCACGCTCGCGAAGGACGCCAACTTCCAGATCGGACTTCTCCTCTTCACCTCGAAGGACTGGGGTGGCGCCATACCGTACTTCCGCGCCACGCTCGCCTACGATTCCACGTTCGTGCCGGCGCTCTTGAATCTCGGCCTCTGCCAGTTGCAGGGAGGAGAGAAGTCGGGCGCTATCGAGACGTTCCGCCGCTCGCTGGCGCTGAAGCCTAACGACGCGCGCACGCTGATCTGGGTGGGGCAGACGCTCCTGACGATGGAGGCCGACTCGCTCCCGGTGGCGTACGAAACCTATCAGGCCGCCATCGCGGCCGACTCGTCGAGCGCCGACGCGCAGCGGGGCGCCGGCCTCGCGCTTCTCTTGATGGACCGCTGCGGAGATGGCATCACCTACCTCAGCCAGGCGGCGACGATGGATCCGGAGCACGTGCAGGGACACGTCTGGCTGGCGCAGGCGTACTCGAAGTGCAAGGATCTCACGCGCGCCAAGGAAGAGTTCAACAAGGCGCTGGAAATCGACCCGACGAATGGTCCGGCGTCGACAGGTCTCCAAATCATCCGGAATTTCGAAGCGAAACAACAGGCCCGACCCGCGGGAGCGGCAGGGCAGTAGCGAAGAGCGGCGGGTTTGCCGCCGACCACGTCAAGGAGGCACAATGAGTTTGGATGTTCGGACCGTGGGAGACGTGACGATTCTGGCCCCCAAGGGAATGCTCCTGGGCGGCAAGGAGACGGACGAACTCCAGTCGAAGATCAAGGAACTCGCGGAGGCGGGAAATCGGAAGCTCCTCATCAACCTGGGGCAGACGACCTTCATGAACAGCGTCTCGCTGGGCGTCCTCATCGCGGGGCACGCGAACTATTCGAAGCGGGATGCGAAGTTGAAGCTGTGCGCCGTGGATAAGAAGATTCAGAGCATTTTCGTGGTGACGAAACTCTCCCTCGTGTTCGAAGTATTCGACGCGGAATCGGAAGCGCTCGCGAGCTTCAAGTAGCCGGGGTACGGGGTGGAAGCATGGGGTTGCCGGTCCTGTCAGGGTGGCGTATCCTGAGCGACCGGTCCGACCACCCACACAACCAGTAGGAGGATTCTGCAGTGAAACAGGGTCTCTTCGTCACTATCCTCGCCGTGGTCGCGCTCGTGATTGCGATCGTGATCTACATGTTCCTCCCGGATTTCATCAAGCAGGGCGGCCCGCTCGTCGCGGGACTCATCATGCTCTCCATCATGTCGGTCGCCTTCGTCTTTGAGCGTCTTTTCACGCTGTCGCGCGCCAAGGGTAAGGAAGCGGCTCCCGCGTTCATGAAGAAGATCCGCCAGAAGATCGACGTTCTCGATATCGACGGCGCCGCCGAGCTCTGCGCCAAGCAGCGCGGTTCGCTCGCGAACGTGCTTCGTGCCGGCTTCGATCGGTACTTGGTCGTCCGGTCGGCGAACATGGATCGCCAGCAGAAGCTGCAAGAAGTGCAGAAGGCCATGGAAGAGGCGAACATGCTTGAGGTGCCGCTCCTCGAGCGAAACCTCATCGCCCTGGCGACCATTTCCTCCATCGCGACGATGGTCGGACTCCTCGGGACGGTCATCGGGATGATCAATTCGTTCGCGGCGCTCGGGCACGCGGGCTCCGTCGACGCGTTGAAGCTCGCCGTCGGTATTTCCGAAGCCCTCATCAACACGGCCGGCGGACTCTTCGTGGCCATCTTTTCGATCGTTCTCTACAACATCTTCACGACCATGATCGACAACTTCAACTACGGCATGGACGAAGCGACGCTGCAGGTGATCGAAGTCCTGGCCATCAAGGAAGCGGGCAAGTAAGTGTCGGCCAAGAAGCTCAAGCGAGTCGGAATCAAGATCGACATGACGCCGATGGTCGACGTCGCCTTCCTGCTCCTGATCTTCTTCATGTCCACGTCGCAGTTCGATCCGCCGCAGAAGGTGCCGATCGTCCTTCCGGATAGCCACTCGAATCTCAAGGTGCCCGATTCCGACGTCATGATTCTCGGGATCGCCAAGGACTCGAGCCTGTACTGGCAGCTCGCGAAGAATCCACAGCAGGAAACCGACCTGGCCAGTCTGGAGCAGCTCATCATCGATCAGCGGCGCCGAAACCCGCGCCTCCGCGTCGCCATTAAGGCGGACAAGGAGAGCGAGTACGGAGTGATGGAAGACGTGATGGCGACCATGCAGAAGACGAATACGATCACGTTCAGCCTCGTCACGGAGCTGGTGAAGAGCAAGAAGTCGGCGCTCCACTAATCTCCGTTTCATCCGAGAGGAAACGCCACCGATGGGTGCCGTAGACAGTCCCGATTCAGGCAGTAAAAAGAAGAAAAAAGGCGGGCTGAAGAAGCGCGCGCCGAAACGGCTCGGGATCAAGATCGACATGACCCCGATGGTCGACGTCGCGTTCTTGCTCCTGATTTTCTTCATGTGTACGACGGTCTTCCGGAAGCCGCAGGCGTTGGAAATCAACCTGCCGCCCGATCCGAAGGCCAAGGTGGAGATCGCGGAGTCGAACGTGATGACCGTTCGTGCCATCGCGCCGACCGACAAGGCGCGCGGCGAAATCCGCGTGTTCTGGTTCATCGCGAAAGAAGCGCCGAAGGAGCAGAACTGGAACGATATGGAAGGGATCTTCGCGGCGGAAGGAAAGAAGAACCCGAAGCTCGTCGTCCTGGTGAAGATCGACCGTCTCGTGAAATACAAGTACATGGTGAATCTGATCGATCAGCTTCAGTTCGCTGAGCTGAATCGTTTCTCCCTCGCGCCTCTCGAGGCGAAGGAGAAGGAAGACGTGGAGAAGCTCTGATGACGACCGCGTCGATCGATCGCGTCCCGATGGGGGCGGGCGATCTCAAGGAGAACGCCCCGCGCCTGATGCGCAACGGGCTCATCATCTCGAGCGCGATTCACCTAGCGCTGATCGGTATCTACCTCGGAACCACCATGATCAAGCCGAAGGACGAGGTCGAGTACACTGGGCGGGTCATCAGGATGGAGACGCTGCCTCCGCCCCCGCCGCTCTCGGACGCGCCCCCTCCGCCGGTCGTGCCTCAGACGATGGATGTCGCCAAACCGACGATCGGTATCCCGACGCCAGTCGCCGACGATCTCGCGCCGGAGCAGACGATCATGACGCAGCAGGAAATCGCCGCGTCGATCGCGCCGGTCGGTATCGGGGGAAGCGGGCGCGACTCGCTTGTCATCGCGTCAGCCGACGATCTGCCGGCGCAGGGTGAATTCGTCTACTATGAGGACGAGCCCGTCCCGGTCACGATGGTGCAGCCGCTTTACCCGGAATTCGCGCGAGAAGCGCAGATCCAGGGCAAGGTCGTCCTCCACGTGCTCGTGGGGAAGGACGGCCGCGTGAAGGACGCAAAGGTCTTCAAGGGAGTCACGGGTTTGAATGAAGAAGCGATCAAGGCCGTGAGGAAGTGGGTATTCAAGCCGGCACTCAGCAACAACAAGCCGGTCGCTGTATGGGTGGAAGTCCCAATCGACTTCCACTTCTAGCACCAGTCGCAAACGCTTCCGAAATTTGGAGGCGCCGGACCTGATTGCGGAAATCCCCCCACCCCTCTCCATGCCGTCCGTGGACGGCGTCGATGCCGGGAAGAAATGGGGAGCCTCATGTCCGGACTGCTTCGACTCGCCTCGTGCAGCGCTTTTTCTCCGGCGAGGGCCGCCTTCGGTGGCGGTCCCGCCGCGAGATCCGCCCCCGGCACTCCTTCCGTCGCACTCGTGCTTTCGGGGGGACTCCATGTCGCAGCTCTCGCCGTCTTCCTGATCGCTGCCGCGCGGTCGGGATCGGATGAGCCCACCGGTCGGGAAATTCGAATTTCGTTCGACCCACCAGGAATCGTGCTGACGCCGTTGATTCCAACCGTCCGCGTGGATCCGGCACCACCTCCCGCGCGGGGAGACGGCCGGATCACCCCGGTCGAGAGGGTCGACCGCGACCTTCGAAAGTCGCTGGAGGATGTCCTGCGGGGCGTCGGAACGACGAAGGGGATCCTTCCCGATCGGCCGGTCTCGCCGAGCGGGCATGGCGATGGCGACCTACCTCCGACGGCGAAGGTCGCCTCGGTGGCCACAGACGAGGTAAGTAACTACGACGAGGCGCCCTTCCCGGTCTATGCGCCGGAGCCGGAGTACCCCTCCATGCCGCTGGAGGCGGGGATCGAAGGAAAAGTGGTCCTGGAAGCCCTTGTGGGGCGGGACGGGCTCGTCCGCCAGGTCGTCGTTAAGGAGGGGAATCCGATGCTGGCCGAATCGGCTTCCAAGGCGGTCAAATTGTGGCGCTTCAAGCCTGGTCTGTGGCGAGGTCGGGCCGTCACGACGTGGGTGGCGATTCCGGTGGTATTCCGCATCTATTAGCGACCCGCGGCGCCCCCGGGGACGAAGCCGGTCCCGGGGGCGTTTTCGTTGACAGGCTGCGAGCCCGAAGGATAGCCTGAACGGTCATGCGCGCTCCCGGCAATCGCTCTCGTCGCAATCTTTTCTGGGGCTTGACCGCCGGATCGACCGCCGCGCTCTTGGCACCGGCGATCGTGGCCGCGGCCGAGGCGCGGGTGCCCCACCAGAGCGGGCTGGTCGAGCTCTACTGGACCGGTGGCGTGTTCATGCATCCGATCCTCTTCTGCTCGGTCGCCGGGCTCGCCCTCATCATCGAGAGGGCGTGGTTCTTCACCCGCGCGCGGACCGACACCCGTCGCCTCATGGGCGAACTGCTTCGCACGCTGCAAGACCAAGGGCTCGAATCGGCGCAGCGGATGCTCCATGCGCGCCGGGGGCCGATCGCGGCCGTCCTCCACTCCGGACTCGCGAGAGCCAAGCGGGGCCCCGAGGCGGTGGAGAAGGCGATCGAAACGGCCGCCTCGATCGAGATCGCGCTTCTCGAGCGAGGCCTCATCTGGCTCGCCACGGTCGCGAACATCGCTCCACTCCTCGGGTTTCTCGGGACCGTCTCGGGGATGATCCACGCGTTCGAGGCGATCGCCGCCGCGGAAGAGGTCTCCGCGAAACTCGTGGCCACCGGCATCTACGAGGCGCTCATCACGACCGCCGCGGGGCTCATCGTGGCGATTCCGGTGCAGGCCGCGCACAACTACTTCGTCTCACGCATCGACAAGTTCGTCATCGACATTGAGGAATCGGGCGCGGAACTGATCGACACGCTGACGACACACTCGAAGCAATGGGAGCACTTCCTCACGACGATCCACACTCCGGGCACGTCGGCGCAGCGCTGACGGCCAGGATCCGGTCACCCGACACATGAGAATCGACAGACGACGCTCCTCCAATCCCGAAATTCCGCTCGTCTCGACATCGGACGTGGCGTTTCTCCTTCTCATCTTTTTCCTCTCGACCTCGGCGCTGAGCGTCGAGCGGGGACTTCTGCTCGAACTGCCGCGCGCGGGCGATGCCCCCGTCGTGATTTCGGCTTCGCGGATCGTTTCGGTTTCCGTCGCCGCCGACGGGACCTTCACCCTCGAGGGGATGCCGCTCTCGGCAGCCGCGCTCCGTGCGGGGCTGCTCCAACGTCTCGGCGCGGCGCCCGACGCGGTCGTTCGATTGCGCGTCGATCCGGCCGCGCCGTACGCGGCCTTCGTATCGGCCCTGGATCAGGTGAAGCTCTCGGGCGCACGGCAACTCTCACTCGAGTCGGGGACCGCCTCGTGAAGTTCAGACGCCGCGTCCACATTCAGCCGTCGATTCCGACCGCCTCCATGGCCGACATCGCCATGCTCCTCCTCATCTTCTTCATGAGCACGTCGATCATCCAGACGCACCAGAGGGCGGCCGTGCGATTGCCGGGGGCGACGGCGGGGGACCGAATCCACTCCGAAGAGATGATTCGCGTTTCCGTCGGGCCGAACGGGGAAGTCGCGTTCAACGATGCCCGCGTGCCGCTCGCGAATGTCGGCGCCCTGCTGGCGGAGAAGCGAGCGCTTCGGCCGACCCTGGTCGTGGCGCTCTACGCGGACGCGCGCACGCCCTACGCCATCGTCGGTTCGGTGCTCGATCAATTGAAGGCGGCGCGCATGCCGCGCGTGACCCTCGCGACGACGAGGCGGGGAGGATCGTGAATTTCACCGACCGCATCCCGTCGCTTCGCCGGAACTACTACCGGCGCGTTCGAACCGCGTTCGTGATCGCGGGCGCGGTTCACCTCATCGCCTTCGCCACGGCGCCCGCCTATCGCCCCGCACCGCGCATCATGCGTCCCGATCCGCTCCGACTCCTGCCGGCCGGAGGAGCGTGGGGGCGTCAGGTCGTGGATCTGGCCGCGACGGGGAGGGTGCTCGCACCGGAGTCGCGCCTCCGCACCTCGCCGGTTGCCGGAGTCATTCCCGCCAGAGAAGGGGAGGTCGTCTCGGAACAATGGACGCCGGTTCCGCCGGCGGGTGCGGCGAGATCCTCGGGTACTCCGGGCGCCTCGGTGGGCGGCGGAGGCGGGAGCATGGAGGAGGATGCGGCGCCAGTCTATTATGGATACGACACTCCTCCGCGCGCGCTCCGGACCTTCGAGCCCGCGTATCCGACGGCCGCGAAGGCGTCGGGATTTGAGGGCACCGTGGTGATCAATATCAACCTCGACGAGCATGGAGGCATCTTACGGGCGTGGGTGGCTTCGGCCAGCGCTCCGGAGCTCCTCATCGCGACCGCGCTCGACGCCGTCTACCAGTTCCGGTTCGCTCCGGGGCTGGCGCGCGGAGTGCCGGTCAAGTGCACCGTGGCGATTCCGTTTCGATTCTTGTTGAAGCAAGTCAGTTAACACGATGGGGGGCAGTATCATGAGCGCTGAGATCGTGGAAGCGACCGGAACGCCCGAGCCGAAGGGCGCGAATGAGTTCGGTAGCCTCGGCTCCATCTTCGTCAATCCCCGCGGAACGTTCGCGGCCATGGCGGAGCGGCCCCGCTTTATCCTGGCGATGATTCTCGTCATCGTGGCGATGTCGGCCCTGACCATCCCGATCTTCCAGTCCGGGGTCGTGCGAGACGAAACGATCGCGAAGATGGAGGCGAAGGGGACCCCCCAGCCGCAGATCGACGCCACCGAGAAGTTCTTCGATTCCCCCATGGGAATCGTGATGGGGATCGCCGGGAATCTCGTCGGCGTGCCGTTCGCGCTCCTCTTCAGCGCGGCGCTTCTCTTTTTCATGGGGAACTTCATGCTGGGCGGGAAACTTCGCTTCCCGCACTACTTGAGCGCCGCCTGCTACGGATCGGTCGTCTCCCTCATCGATCACGCCGTGAGGATGGCGCTCGTGGTGACGAAGGAGTCGATGGACGTACGGCTCGGCCTCGGGAATCTTTTCGGGGAAGATCTCCCCTATATCGGCAGAGTGATCGATTCGCTTACCGATCCGCTCCTTCTCTGGGCGTTCGCGATCACGGCGCTCGGCGTCGCGGTCTACGCGAAAAAGGGGTTCAGCTTCGGCGTCCTCGCGTCGCTGCCGAGCCTCATCGTGAGCCTCCTCCTCTCCGGAATGCGCTAGAGGCGGAAACCAAACGCCGGCGAGCGGCGTACTACCACTACCGCCTGTTCTGGCGGCCCTTTTGTTTCTACCCGTGTCCCTGATCTGGAGAAAACGCATGCGATTCGGTACTCGCTTCGCCCTCAGTACCCTCGCCGCGACCGCCGTGTTGTCGGCCGGCGAACTGGCGCCGCCGCCGGCTCGCGCCGCGGCCGATTCCACCATGGTCGTGGCGACGCAGGCGGGTGAGGTCTGGTCGCTTGCGCGCTGCGTTCAGACGGCCCTCGAAAGCAACGGCGAAGTCCGCGGAGCGAAGGCGAGGACGGTTCAGGCTCGCGGCGGCGCGCTCCGCGCGTGGTCGAACATTCTGCCGACGGTTTCGGCCGACGCGACCTATTCGCGCATCGAGCCCGACAAGCAGAGTTCGCTCCGGATCACCGACATCATCACGCCGGGGGCGCCTCCCGATACGACGACGTACGCCGGCTCGGCCGACCGCATCACGTCACGCGTTCTCTCCGCGGGGGCGCAGGCGAACCTGTTCCACCTCTCCGCGTGGAGCGAGAAGAGACGCCAGAATCAGGTCCGATCGAGCGCCGAGCAGTCCGAATCGGAGACGAGAAACGATGTCGTCTACCAAGTGAAGCAGCAGTACTTCGAGTGCGTGAAAGCGGTTCGGCTCGCCGATGTGGCCCGCGAATCGGAGCGGTTGGCGCGCGACGAGGAGAAGCGCGCGGAGGCGCTCTTTCAGGTGGGGAGCGTCGCCAAGGGTGACGTGCTCAAGGCGAGGGCCCGCCGCGCCACAACTCAATTGAGCCGCATCCAAGGGGAGAATCAGGTCCAGATCCAGAACCACCGCCTGCGGCGACTTCTTGGCGACGCGTCGATCGGACCCATCGCGGTCGAGACGTCGATGGAGGAATCGGTCACGGTGCCCGACTCGGCGAGCGTCGTGTTGAGCGCCCTCAGATTCCGCCCCACGATCGCGAGCGCCCAGGCCTCCGAGAGGGCCGCGCGGACCGGGCTCTTCGGCGCGCGGGCGGCGAGGCTTCCGTACGTGACCGGCTCGATCAACGTGGACCGCCAAAAGCGTACCGAGGGGCAAGATCTCACAGGATACGGCGCGTTCGAAGTGGAGTCGCCCGCCACGACGCAGTGGAGCGGGCAGGTCCGTCTTTCGCTCCCGATCTTCGACGGTCTCGCACTCGAAGGGAACATGCGCTCCGCGAAGGGGCGGGTCCTCGCGGCCGAGGCGAGCCGCCGACAGTTGGAACTCGATGTCACCGTGGAGGCGCAGCAGGCATGGCTCCTTTTGAAGGAAGCGGTGGAGCGGATCGCCGTCGCGCGCGAAGGGGTTACCTCGGCGGAGGAAGACCATAAGTTCTCAAAGAGCCGCTACGAGCTCGGCGCGGGGACCTACCTCGACCTGCTCAACGCGGAGGTGAGCCTCGAACAGGCGCGGCAGCAGCTGGTCGAGGCGCAGGCCGACGCGCGCGTCGCCGAAGCGGCGCTGGAACGGGCGATCGGGGAGCGGCGCTACTAGCGCCGCGCGGGGGAAATCGAACCATGAAAGGCCGGACCAAGGCGCTCCTCATTGGAGGGGGAGCGTTGCTGGTGATTCTCGTGATCGCGGCGAACATCGCGCGGTCCTCAGGAGGGAAGACCGCCGTCCAGGTGGGCGAGGTCAAGAAGGGGACGATCACGGCGACCGTGCGCGCCCCCGGTCGCACGCAGCCCGAGACGATGGTGAAGGTGAGCGCGGATGTTCCCGGTAAGGTGATTCGCCTCGCCATCAAGGAAGGCGATCGCGTGAAGCGGGGTCAGTTCCT